>CAMDKT010000011.1 GCA_945900935.1 Candidatus Sulfopaludibacter sp. SbA3
CGGATCCGATAGAGCCTTCGAAGCCCACGCTGCCGCCGGCGGCGCCGGTGAAGCTGACCTTTCAGCCGGAGGGCGTGGTGACTCGCGCCGGGTCACCTGTCGTGGTGACGCTGCAGGTTGGCGAGGCTGTGGACCTGTTCCACGCTCCGATACAGGTGAAATATGACCCGAAGAAATTGAAGCTGCTGGCGGTGACTGCGGGAGCGTTCCTGTCCAGCGATGGACAGCGGGTGAACTTCAGTCATGACGACCAGGCGGCGAAGGGCGAGGTTGCCATTCAGTTGAGCCGTGTGGCGGGCGCGCCGGGATTGACTGGGAATGGCGCGTTGCTGTCGTTGACGTTCCAGACCCTGGAAGCGGGAACGACGCAGATCGCGGTGATTGATAGCGCGATGCAGAACTCGAAGCTGCAGACCGTGCCGGCACAGAAGCCGAGCGTGGGCGTGGAGATCCGGTAATGTTTGGTGTGAGCGCAGAGCGGCGGCGAATCCAGCGGGGAATGACGCTGGTGGAGTTGATCGTGGCGTTTACGATTCTGGCGCTGTTGGCATCGATGGCGGTACCGCTGGCGCGGAGCCGGGTGCGGCGGGAGCGGGAGAAGGAGTTGCGAATCGCGTTGCGGGAGATTCACACGGCCATCGATAAGTACAAAGATATGGCGGATGAGGGGAAATTGGGGCAGCTTAACGCGGCGAAGGAAAATTATCCGGAGTCGCTGGAAGTGCTGGTGGAAGGGGTGAAGGTGACCGGCGGCCAAGGGACGGAGGGCGAGAAGAAAATTCGCTTCCTGCGGCGGATTCCGAAGGACCCCTTTACCAAGACGGCGGACTGGGGGATGCGGAGCACGCAGGACGACCCGAAGTCGACGGCCTGGGGCGGGCAGAATGTGTTTGCGGTTTTTTCCAAGACGATGGAAAAGGCCGCGGATGGGACGCCCTATGCGGAGTGGTAAACGGGCGGGCTTTACGATCATCGAGTTGATGGTCTGCATGGCCATTGTGCTGGTGGTGATTTCGGTGGCGGTGCCGCTGTACCAGAAGTCAGTGATCCGGGCGCGGGAGAGCGTGTTGCGGCAGAATCTGACTTCGATGCGATTGGTGATCGACGAGTATACCTACGACAAGCAGAAGGCGCCGCAGCAGTTGGAAGATTTGGTTCGCGAGGGGTATTTGCGGCAGATGCCGATGGATCCGATCGCGGGGAACAGCACGTCGTGGAAAGTGATTATGGAGGATGCGTCGGCATCGGCGAGCCAGAGTGAACCGGGGATTTTCGATGTGCGGAGTTCGTCGGAGAAGACTAGTTTGGAAGGGACTCCGTATAGTGATTGGTGAGGTCTTAGCTGGCGATGGTGCCGGTGCGTGTCAAGAACTTTGAGACACTCGGCGAAATAATTTCGTGAGTTTTCCTTTTCGCGGTAGTTGAGGCGTCGACCCGCCGACGAAATTTCCGGCGATCATGCCGGCCCCGGCAGCGATGCTCCGCTCACATAACGTCTCGTGGCGGCGAACTCGAGTTTTCCAAACGCGCATGCCCCGCATTTTGGAAGTTGCGATTCCAGCCGCTAATCAGCGGCGTCAAAGCGAAAATAATTGAAGTTTCAAAACGTACTCAAAATCGCGCCTGTTGTTTGTTGCCAGCGGCGCGTCGAGCGCCAATGCGGTGGCCGCGATCCAGGCGTCCTGCGAACTCAGTGCCCGGCCCGCTGCTCGCGCTTCAGTGCGAATCCGCGCCCAAATCGTACACAAGCCGTCGTCCGCGTAGACCAGTTCGGTTCGTTGTATAAATTGTTCGAGGGCGTGAACACGGGCGAACTGGTGGTAACGCGTAAATGAGCGGGAGGTCTCGGATCCGGAAGGCCTGGGAAACTAGTTTGGCGGGCAACACACTGTATCGCTACGGGTAATGTTAAAATAGCAACTGGTCCCCGATCGTCTAATGGTAGGACAGCGGCCTTTGACGCCGTGAATCGTGGTTCGAGCCCATGTCGGGGAGCCAATTCCAACAAGCTAACTTTCTATCGCGATTGTTGTTGACGCCATCGCCCGTCCCCGTATCCCAAACATTCCGTGGTGTTTGCGTTGGGGCCGGTTGCTCCGGTTCGAAGTGGTGCAAATCGGGGTGCGCGCTCAAGGATGCTGGTTCGGCGCGCGATCCCCTCCGTGCCAACATAGCGGAGGCACTATCCCCGGCCGTAATTACTGAGCAGGGCAAGAGTGGAAATGCGGGATGGCTCGGCGCGGGCGGAGTAGCCGGCCGGCCGGCGAACCGGCAGGAGCCGGGCGAGGGGCGAAAATTATCAGATTGCCGCTGACGCGTACTTAGAGTACAATCGCCCTGTCGAACTGTAATCACCATAGGGAGTGTTTGGGGAATGAAACGTTCATTGCTTTTTGTACTGAGTTTGGTTTTGGCCGGGGGAGTTGGCCTCCAGGCGGCAAAACGCCATTTGGCGGTGAATACGGATACGCCGGAAGGAGTGAAGCTGAAGACGTTGACCGATGAGGCGGACCCAGCGAAGAAACTTGCATTGATGGAACAGTTTGCGAACGAAAGCCCGAAGCACGAATCGACGACGTGGGTGCTTGGAGAAATGCAGACGATTTATCTCACGAACGGTGAGTTCGACAAGGCTATGGCCGCCGGTGAGAAAGTTCTGGCGGAGGACGCGGACGATGTGGCGATCGCGCATAACGGATTGAAGGCGGCTGAGGGCAAGAAAGACGCGGCGCTGATTAAGAAGTGGGCGGTGGCGACGTCGGGCGTGGCAAAGCGGCTGGTCGCGGCGCCGAAGCCGGCGGATGAGGAGGAAGTCGCGGCGTGGAAGGCGGGCGTGGATTACGCCAAGCATAACGGCGACTACAGCGAATACGCGCTGTACGTTGCGGCAGTGCAGTCCAGTACTCCGGCGGTGCGAATCGACTTGTGGGAAACGCTGGAGAAGCTGAATGCGGCTTCGCAATATGTCGTGATGATGCGGCCGCATCTGATGAATGCCTACGCGCAGGCGGGCAACCCCGCCAAGGCGCTGGAGACGGCCGAATCGGCATTGCAGGGGGATCCGGAAAACGCCGATATGCTGCTGTACGCGGCGGGCAAATATTATGAGGCGAAGAATGCGGCCAAGTGGATGCCGTACGCAAAGAAGCTGGCGGAGACACTGCCGGCCAAGCCAGCGCCGCAAGGGGTTACCGAGGCGGCTTGGACTCAGAACAAATCGTTGAAACTGGGCGTGGCGAACTGGATGCTTGGCGTTGCGGCGTCGAACGAACAACGATGGGCGGACGCCGATACGTACCTTCGCGCCGCGCTGCCGAATGTGCAGGCCGATAAGGCATTGACCGCGGAAACGCTATTCCATTTAGCGCTGGCGAACTACCGGCTGGGCGATCCGAAGAAAGATCGCAAGCGCATTGACGAGGCGTTGAAATTGAATGTCCAATGCGCGGCTATCGCGGGTCCTTTTCAGGCTCCGGCGCGGAAGAATATTGCGGCGATAAAAGGGGCGTATAAGATTCCGTAGGGTTTGGGATTGCTGTTAAACGCGGCGTCAAAGCTCTTTGGACCCACACTAGGGGTTCGCGATCCGTTTGCGGGCGATTTCGCCCAATGCAAAGAACTGGCTGCGCTCGGCTTCGGTGGCGAAGGGCAGGCTAGCGGATTTGTAATAGTTCAGTTCGGCTTCCCAACGGGAGGCGAGGGCGGCGCGAATGGCGGGATCGGGGGCGGGGCTGCCAATGTAGATCGGGTTGGTATGGCCTTGTACGAGGGGTTCGCCGTCGACTTTTTTCAAGCGGGCATGGGCGGCGTACCAGCCAGGATCGGCTTGGGTATGTACTTCCAGGGATTTGGCATTACGGGCTGTGGCGATGACCCGGCCGTTGCGGATGAGGTCGAGGGTTTCAATGGGCTGATAAAAGCTGGATTGGGCGCGGATGGCACCGTTGAATTGGGTGATTTCGACGAGTGGGCCGTTGGTGACGGTGACCTCGCCGCGTTTGATGCCGGCGGCCCAGGCGGTGTAGGCCGATTGGCCGGGTTGCGCCTTGACCAGAGTGCGTTCGGGCCCCAGGAGAGGGATGTGTTTAGGCCAGGGGGCGAAGCGGCCGAGGGGGACGGGGAAGTCACTGCCGGCGATGCCGGTTACGCGAAAGCCGGCGTTCAGGAGTTCGTACCATTCGGCGGTCCAGAGTTTGCCGAATTGGAAGACTTCGAGGAAGTCGAGGTTGCCCAGGGCGAGGTCCATGAGTAGCGTGGAGTGGGCCATGGAGCCGTGGAAATGGGCGAAACCGGTCAGGGCGTTGGCGGCTCTCCCTTTCTTAAAAATTTCGGCGGGCCAGGGGGCGGCGGCGGGCTCGTTGCCATACATTTTACCGACGCTGAGTGGGCGGATGAGTTGATTGCCGCCGAGGAGGTTGATGTGGCCGTAGTATTCGGAGCGCGATTCCTGGCCGGAGCGAATGGAGTAGCCTTTGCTTTTGGCTTCGCCCGCGGGGCCGAAAGCGTATTGGGGGGCGGCGTCGATTTGGCGTTGCAGCTGGAGAAAATTGGCGACGTTGAGGTCTTCGGCTTCCATCCATTTAAGGAACGTTTCGTTTTCGGCTGGGGTTCGCGGGAGGTGGATGTGATCGTCACCGGAGAGCCAGTCTTTGGTGGAGTCATTCCAGCGTTCGAGCTTTAGAGGAATGACTTTGGTCTCACCGGCCTTGAGGGTGAAGTTAGTCGTTATGGGCGTAAAGAAGAGACCGCGATAGGCTTCGAGTGTGTATTCGCCCGGGGGTAAGTCGAACACCACTTTGTTAGTCAGTAAGTAGAAGTGACTTTGGTCATTGTGCGTAACTTCCAGTGTTTGCGGGTTCGGCGCGCGGCGCCAGAGGGTGTCGCGGTAGAAGAGGTCTACTTTGAGGGGAAGGATGGCGTCGACGGGGCTTAGCCGGAAGGGGTTGCCGTTTTTGAGGAGGTAGATCCGCGTGGGGAAGTTGGATTGGACTTCGAGTTTAGCGGGGGCTTCGAAGTGCCGGAGTTGGGCGAGGGCGAGGGTAACGCCAAGGGCTAGGAACATCCAGAGGCGGGGCATGGGGATAGGGTATTCCATTTTGAGGCGGAAGTGTGCCCTCATGCCGTACTCCATGAACCATGACGGGCATCCTAGTGGTCCAAGGACGGGAACTTAGCGGGGAGGAAATCGGGCAGGTGCGAGGGCTTCTGGCCGAACATCCCCGAGTGGGGCCGGACACGGCTCAGCGAAGAGCTCTGCCGCCTCTGGGACTGGCGGCGGCTGCCATTCGAACCGAAACAAGGGGTCGAAGAACTAGTCGACGCGGAGAGCGGCGGCGGGATCAACGCGGGCGGCGCGGAGGGCGTAGCGAAGGTCTGCGGTCAGGCTTTCCATTTTGCGATGGCGGCGGCGAGCGTAGCGCCGAGTTTTTCGACGTTGGCTTGTTGGCGGGGGTCCTGGAGTTGGCCTTCGGGCGTGAAGGCTTCGTTGGCTTTGGAGATGGCTAATTGGCCGGGGAGGACGATGGCGTTGATATTGCCGAAGATGGCGCGGACGTGGACGAGGCCGCGAAGGCCGCCGAGAGCGCCGGGGCTGGCGCTCATCAGCGTGATGATCTTGTTGTTGAAGGCGGCGAGCGGTGTTTCGTTGGGAGCGGGACGGGACATCCAGTCGATGGTGTTTTTGAGCACAGCGGTGATGGAGCTGTTGTATTCGGGGCAGGAGATTAATAGGCCATCGGATTCGATGAAGAGTTGTTTGAGTTTCGCGGCGTTGCCGGGGAGACCGGCTTCGGTTTCGAGGTCTTCGTCGAAGAGGGGGAGGGGGTAATCGCGGAGGTCGATAAGGGTGACGGCGGCTCCGGCGTTGGTTGCGGCGGCGGCGGCTATGGCGACGAGTTTCTTGTTGTAGGACTCACGACGGAGGCTGCCGGCGAAAGCTAGAATGCGGGGCTGATCCATAGGGCCATTTTAGCGCCGTTGGTGAGTTCCTTGACCGAATCTTGAAGGAAAACGGGATGGGAATGAGGCAAGCTAGGGGACACGGATGCCGGAGCGCGGGAAATTGTCGTTGCTGTTTGTCGGGGCGATCGCGATTCCAGCGGTGGTGCTGGGGACGGCGGCGTTTCGCTGGTTGGCGCAGGAGCGGGCGCGGGTGGCGCAGGAGTTTAGCGTGCGGATCCGGAGCGACGCAGCGCAGGCTGCCGGGCGGTTGGATGAAGCGGTGGAGCGGCTGGTGTCGGAGGCGCTGGCTGGTTTGGCAGTCGCTGACGCAGTTGCCGGGAGCGCCTTCTATCAATGGATCATGATATGCCACTTCTGGCTTTTGATTTGCGCGGGGGATGGCGGTGAGGTATTTGGACGTTTCAATTTCCTGGACTAGTTTCGCGTGGGCGTCAACGTTGGCGAGGAGGCCTTTTTTTGAGTTGATCGAGGTTGGGAGTTTGCGCGAACGAATCGGTGATGGTGAGGAGTGTACGCATTTGGATTTAGGGTGCTACCTCTTGGTTGCGGCGTACTTGGCTGCGGCTTCGCTCCATTGATGGGGGAGCGTGTCCGGGGTGACGCTGACTTCGGTGGTGAGTTTGAAGTTGCCAGGGAAGATGAGTTCGATGAACCAGGCGGTGAAGCCGGATTGGGGCTTCGCGGGGGTAGCTTTGTAGGTACCGTTCTTGTCCGGTTGTAAAGTTGTAGCGGTGTAGGCGTTGCCGATCTCATCGACGCGGAAATCACGGGTTTTCGGATTAGTCGCTTGCCAGAGTTTGACTTCGACCGGTTTGGTTTTTGGCGTTACGGTAAGGGTCCCGTCTTTGGATTTTCTCGTGGTGAATTGCGGGCGTTTTGTGTTGTTGAGGATGGATTGGTAGAAAGCGATGATCGTGGCAGTGGCGTCGGAGTCGGCGAGGTTGTGCCTGGCGTTGGGGACGTAGCGAAGGAGTTTTTCTTCCGGGAGATTCGAGTAGTAGAACTGCGAATTGTCGGGAAGGAAGAACTGGTCGCCCGAAGCGTTGATGAGCATTTTTGGCATACGGAGCGCGGGACGATTGCGGTAATGGAACGGGTCTTCGATGGCGAGGACGGCGCGGTATTCAGGAGTGCCGATTTTGTGAGGAAAGAGGCCGTGGTTGACGTAGTCTTTCAAGGCCGGAGAGAAGAAGCCGAGGACTTCGAAGTGGTGTTTGGTAATGGCCTCGCTATTGAGCGCATCAATGACCATGGGGATGATGGCGGCAACTCTTGGATCGACGGCGCCGATGAGCCAGGTGGTCCAGCCACGCTTGGATCCGCCGGCGACGATGAATTTGTCGACGTCGATGTTTTCAGTTTTGAGGAACTGCTGAATGGCGTCCATGGCGCGGACGCCGCTTTTTACCATGGCCAGGCGGACGAGCCAGGTGTCGTCCTTTGTGGAGAAATGTTTGACGCGCGTGTAGGCGATGAGGTCGTCTTCGGAGCGGGGTTTTTCGGGGGAATCGGTGAAGCGGAGCGGCTGGTTGGGGACCATGCCGAGATCGGCGACGATGGAGCTGCTTTCGATGGCGATCTGTTCGGAGCGGGCGCTGGATTTGCTTGGGGCGGGATCGGTGTTGGCACCGCCGCCGATGAAGAGGAGTGCTTTTTTGTGGTTTAACTTTTCGGGCTTGGTGATGGTGAGCCAGTGCTTCCACACGGGCTTGTCGACGTCGGTTGCCGTGCGCCAGGTTTGGGATGTGAGTTCCAGAACGTAGGTAGTGTGGGTGTTTGTTTTGGTTTGGTTGACGAGTTTCCAGGCGTAGGCATCGTCTTTTTGTGCGATGTAGCGGTCGAGGGTGGTTTGCTGGGCGCTGCAGGTTAGGGCGAGGAGCAGGAGAATGGTTTTCACGGCTGGGAATGAGTATATGCTGAGCGGGTATGAAATTGGGGCGGTTGCTGGCTGAATTGGACCGCCATTATGGGACGGTGCGCGGCGCCGGTTTGACGGAAATGCGTGAGGAACACTCGGCAGAACGGGATGCGGCGTTGCGGATGAGAGCACTGCGGAGCGCACGTTACGACGCACGTATGGAAGCTATGCTGGCGATTGAATCCTATGACTGGCGCTTTCCTGGGAGAGGCGTCTGTTAAGGGGCAGCGTTCCAATCCGGCGGCGTGACGTTTAAGAGATTCCTCACAAAGAAGTCCGCGCGTTTGCGGTCCCAGTACTCGCCCCAGCCGCCGTGATTGGCACCGGGGAGGACCAAGAGATCGAACTGCTTTTTCGCTTTGATGAGCGCATTGGCAACTTGGAATGTGGAGGCGGGGTCAACGTTTGAGTCGAGTTCGCCGACGGCGAGAAGGAGATTTCCTTTGAGTTTATGGGCGTGTTCGACGTTGGAACTGGCGGCGTATTCGGGGCCGACCGGCCAGCCCATCCATTGCTCGTTCCAGGAGATTTTGTCCATGCGGTTATCGTGGCAACCAGCGGAGGAGACGGCTGCTTTGTAGAAATCGGGATGGAAGAGCAGCGCGCCGAGAGAGTTCTGGCCGCCGGCGGAGTGGCCGTAAATGCCGAGCCGGTTGACGTCGTACCAGGGGTATTTGGCGGCGGCTTTGTGCCAGAGAATTCTGTCCGGAAAACCGGCGTCGCCGATGTTTTTCCAGCAAACGTCGTGGAAAGCTTTGGAGCGGTTCGACGTGCCCATGCCGTCCATTTGCACGACGATGAAGCCGAGTTCGGCCATGGCCTGCATGGGGTTGTTGGGGGAGAAGCGCTTGGGGACGAAGGAGTCGTGGGGGCCGGCGTAAATGTATTCGAGGACGGGGTATTTGGTTTGAGCGTCGAAGTTTGAGGGGCGGTAGATCAGTCCCCAGATATCGGTTTTGCCATCGCGGGCCTTGGCGGTCAGGACTTCGGGCGGACGCCAGCCGCTGGCCCGGAGGGCGGTGTCATCGGCCTTTTCGAGGGTGGTGATCAGCTCGTTGGAGGGGAGCCGGCGGAGTTCGGTGACAGGGGCGAGATCGACGCGGGAGACAGTGTCTGTGAAGGACTGAAAATCGGGAGAGACGGCCACATTGTGATCGGCGTCGAGGGTTGTGAGGCGGGTGAAGTTGGCGCCGTCGAAATTGACGCGAAAGAGGTGGCGGAAGTAGGGATCTTTGCCTTTGTCAATGCCGCTGGCGAGGAAGTAAACGTGGCGGTTTTTCGCATCGACTCCGGCGACGGAGCGGACGGCCCATTCGCCCTTGGTGATCTGGTTTTTCACCTTTCCGGTAGCGCCGTCGTAGAGGTAGAGATGGTTCCAACCGTCGCGCTCGCTCATCCAGATTGTTTCGACGCCGTCGGCGATATCTTCGCGGAATTTCTTGGAGTAGTAACAGAAGAACGTTTTGCTTTCTTCGTTGACGATGGCGCGGGGTTCACCGGTGGCGGCATTGACTTCAATGAGGCGAAAGGCCTGATGGCCGCGCTGGTTGTATTCAAAGGTGAAGGCGCGAGAATCCTTGCGCCACTCGATGCGGGAGAGCGCGTAGGGGTTGGGGAAGAGGGTGTTATCGACGTTAAATTGTTTGCCAGTGGCGACGTCGATGAGGACGGGTTGGGGGATGTCGAGGGCGTCGCCGGGCTTGGCGTAGGGAATGTCTTTGGGGAGGGGTTGGACTTGTTCTTTGGGGGATGACTCAACGTAATAGATTTTGCGGCGTTGGCCGGGGCGTATGCGGTAGACGGCTATGTTGTTCCCGTTGGGTGACCATGCTTGCGCGGAGAGAGTGTAGTAGTTGCCTTCGGAGCCATCGGTGGTCAGCGGCTTCGGCGGTTTGGCAGTCAGCCAGATATTGTAGTTCTGGATAAACACTTCGGATTTGCCGTCGGGGGATAGGACGGGGCGGGCGGCTTCGCTGACGCGTGGGCCGCCGCTCCAAATGGGTCCGGTGGTCTGGGGAATCGCTTTGAGCTCGTAGGTTTGCAGGTTGAGTTCAAGTCGTTCGGCGTTGAGTAGGAACTCGATCGAGTTTTCTTTGAACTGGAGATTGGCGAGTGCGAGGCGCGCGGGGTTGAAGGCTTGGCCATTCCGTTTGGAGAGGGCTTGCGCGAGGCGCGCGTGATCAAAGGCGGGCTGCTTAACACCGCTGGTATTGGCGGTAATGAATTCGTTTCCGGTTGCCGTAGTTCGGCTGTACCAGAAACGGTCGGATTTTTCGATCCAGCGGATGTCCCCAACAATACCGGCGGTGAGAGGCCGGAGCCGTTCGGAATATCCGAGGAAGCGCTGGTAATCGGGGAGTGTGCCTTGGGCCAGGACGGACGGCAAAAAGGCAATGCAAAGTGCCAAGCGCATAGTGGTATTCGAAAGCATATAATTCCGGGCGGGAAAGCGTAGCTTCCCTACCGCAATTCCCGAATCCGAATCGCCCGAAAGGCCGTAAAGTGCCCGTGATCCTGCATCGCGATATGCCCGCGCGAGGCCACCGCAAATTTCGTCCACTTCGCGAATTTACTCGCCGCCACGCGCTTCTTCCAATCGGCGTCGCCAACGTCAAACGAACACGCGAGCTTGCCGTTCAGGTAATGTTCGACATGGGTGCCTCGGGCGACGACGCGCGACTTGTTCCACTGCCCGGCGGCTACCGCCCTGGCGTCCGCGGCGGGCGGATACAACGCATACGCCGCGCCGCTCCAGCGGTCCGGCCCGTTCTTCCCATCCGGGTGTCCGCCGGCGTCCACTAACTGATACTCCACCGCCGTCAGCGGCGGCCGCGATTCCTCCTCGGTCGAGCGATAGAACAGCCCGCTGTTCCCGCCCGGCGCGTTTTTCCACTCCCACTCCAATTCGAAATCCCCAAATTCGCGCACCGTCCGTAAATTGGATCCCCCGTTCCCCGGCGTCCCCGCCACGCCCTCCCGGTTCACGACAATCGCCCCATCCTTGACTATCCAGACCGGATTCACCGGGCCGCGAAAGCCCTGCCATCCGTCCAGCGTCTGCCCGTCAAAAAGCGAAATCCACGGGCCATCGGCCGCGAACGAGCCCGCCGCCAGCATCAATAATCCAAGAATTTTCATTACCAACACTTTACCGGTTTTCCGATGCGATATGCTCGGGTTCGGCAACCTGGAATCTCACAATGAATCGAACTGCAAAAACTCTCTTAGCTGTCCTGGCAACCGCCCTCGCCGCGAACGCGGAAATGGCCTGCGATCTGAGCGGCTACAAAGCGCAGGATGGACTCACCGCGCAACTCAAAGCGGGCGTCCTTCTGGTCACCTGGCAGGGCGAGAAGCGCGAACGTCTCCGCGCTGCATTCACTCTTCGCGGCGCCACCCCGCTCGTTCAAGAACTCGCCGCGCGCAAGGACAATGGCGCCTGGATCACGCTCGGCCGCAACCTCGAACCGGAGTTCGAACTCACAACCGGCGTTCGCCGCCTCTCCCAGCAACAGGTCAGTCCCCTTGAGTCGTTGGGCATTGCACTCACACCCGAAGTCGTTGGCCGCGAAAAATGGAATGCGTTTTGGGACGCGCCGCTCATGGTGCCCGGCCGTCTCAATACCAACGTCGATTTGCCCCGCAAACAGGACGAAGTGCAGATCGCGCAGGCGAAGTTCAACGCCGCGAGTTGCCAGGTCAAAACGGACGGCGCCCGATTAGAGGTCACCTTCCCAGGCCTTGACGCCGGCATTTTCTCCGGCTCGCTCCAATACACTGTCTACCGCGGCGCCAATCTGCTCCGCCAGGAAGCGATCGCCAAAACCAACCAGCCTTCCGTCGCCTACAAATACAACGGCGGACTGAAAGGCTTTGCCATCGCCGATAACACCCGCATGGTCTGGCGCGATACCGCCCGCGGTTGGCAGCGCTACGCCTTCGGCGGTGCCGTCAACGACGATCCCGTCGGCCTCCGCGCCCGCAACCGGCTCGCCATTCTCGAAACAGGCGGTGGTTCCGTCGCCGTCTTCCCGCCCTCCCATAAATTCTTTTTCTCCCGCGAAATCGAAACCAATCTCGGCTATGTCTACTACCGCAAAGACAGCGAAACTTCTCTCTCCATCGGCGCGCGCCAGGCCGACCGCGAAGTTGGCGCCAAGCCCTGGGGCGTTACCGACTTAGTCTGGAATCGCCGAGTCAGTCAAGCCCGCTCCCACTTACATAACTTCGCCCTCTATAACGCCCCCGCAGGCACGCTCCAGCGGATGCCCGTCTATTTCTACCTCAGCGCTTCCGATAGCCGCGCCGTCCAACAGTCGGTGATGTCACTTACTCATGACGATGTCTACAAACCGATCCCCGGCCACAAAGTCCTGGTCAGCCACTTTCATTTCCATTTCAACGAACAACTTACCGACGCCGGTACCATCGACTTTGAACCCACCTGGCTTCCCGTCTTCCGCGATCTCGGCATCAACATCGCCATCCTCGCCGACTTCCACAGCGACTCCCATGCCACCGACACCGGCAAAGTCCGGCTCGACGAGCAGAAGGTCTATTTTCAGGGTTGCGAGCGCTTCTCCGATCGTGACTTCCTCCTCATTCCCGGCGAAGAGCCCGACGCCAACTTCGGCGGCCACTACCTCTTCCTGTTTCCCAAAGCCCTCTATTACACCCACGGCAAACCCAAAGCCAAACAGGCATTTGTGGAGGAAATTCCCGGCTATGGCAAGGTTTATCACACCGATTCGGCCGCCGAGGAGCTCGAACTTCTCAAACGCGAATCCGGCCTCGCCTGGCAAACGCACCCGCGCACCAAAGGGTCCACCGGATATCCGGACGCCGTCCGCGAAAAAGATTTCTTCAAGAGCGACCGCTACCTCGGCGGATCTTTTCAATCCCTCCCTGTTGACCTCTCCCAGTCCCGAATTTGCGAGCAGCGCTGTTTCGGTCTGCTCGACGACATGAATAACTGGGGCGCGCCGAAATACATGATCGCTGAAGGCGACACTTATATGAAGTATCCCGACGATGAGACGTATCCGCAGTTGATGGTGAACTATGTCAAGCTCGATCACGTCCCGAAATTCAAGGACGGCTGGACGCCGGTCGTCGACGCTCTCCGAGCCGGCGATTTCTTCGTGACTACAGGCGAAGTGCTATTCCGCAACTGGGCGATCGAAGGCACAGGCGCCAAGCGGACTTACTCCGCCGAAGTCGAATGGACCTTTCCGCCCGAGTTCGCCGAACTCGTGTGGAGCGACGGCGCGAAAGTGGAGCGGCAGATCATCAATATGAAGGATATGCCGCCCGCCTCCAGCCACAAATTCCGCGTCCCGTTTGATGCGACTGGAAAGAAGTGGGTCCGCTTCGCCGTCTGGGACTCCGCGGGCAATGGCGCCTTCACACAGCCTGCGCACCTGAACTGATGCTTGTCACGCGGCCAGACGGCGCAGGCCTCCGGGCTGTGCCCGCCACAACCCAGCGCCTGCGAATTGGCAAGAATTGGTCTATAACAAGTCTCGGAAATTCACCGGGCCTCACGGAACGGCCGGCCGGACGCTAGCTCACCCTTTTGATTGAGTCGCTGGAACGTTACGGAATGTCGAGAACTGCTCCAGCATACCCGATACCGAGCCGCGAGTCTGGTACGATTATGCAAGACTCGCGGAGCAAGGGCCGTTCTCAGCTCCGCGAAAGTCATCGCCTCTAATAGATACCTGCAACCTTCGCATCCGAGCGCCCCAATGCCCAAACATACTGTTCAATCCGGAGACTGTTTCAATAGCATTGCGAAACAACATGGATTCTACAACTACTTGACCGTGTTCTCGCACGGAACCAACAATCAGGTCTGTGGACCCGAGACGAATCCGAACATGCTGGTGGAGGGCGTCGAAGTCGATGTCCCCGAAAAGAAAGTAAAGAAGATAGCGGCGAAGCTGAACGCCGAGCAGCAGTTTGTCATTCTCAGGCAGAAGACGAAGCTTCGCATTCAGGTGGCGGACAAGGAGTGGAAGCCGCTGGCAACCTCGACCTATAGCCTGAAGGTTGGAACCCTGGACCAAACCAAGCCGGATGGATTCAAAGATCTGCTTGACGCCGAGATTGATCCATCCGTCAAGACGGGAAAATTGACTATCACTATTCCGCCGCCGGTGCCGGCGCCTGTCACGCCGCCTGCCGTGGCTGTTGCCGGCCCTGCGCCCGCAAAGCCACCCCATCCTCCGAAATACAAGGCTGAAGACTTCAAGGACAAGGAAGCGGATCGTGAAACGGCGCCGGTCACCATCGAGTGGACTTTGCAGGTCGGGGCACTGGAGGCGCTTAAAGAGGTTCGTGGGGGGCTGCAACGCCTGAACAACCTCGGCTGCCTGACGCCCGATCCCTCGATGACGAAAACGGAAGACGATAAAACGAGACGCGTCGTGAAATCCTTCCAAAAGAACGAAGCCGCCAAAAAAGACACCAAGCTGGATGATCCGTCGGGCGCCATCGCGGACATCAAAGATGACCTGAAGAAGGCGCATGATAACGCATAGGGAGCGGATATGAAGCTCGATAGAACCGCTTTCGTAGCGCGGACTGCCCACGATAAAGATCATGTCAACCGTTTGGTCGTGCCGGAGTACGGCGTGGTGGCGATCCGAATCAGGAAGGGCGACACGAAGATGTCAAAATACTACCTTCCGGCGAAGAGCGTCAGCCCGCGCGAGGATCCTAAAAAGGATGAGGGACAAGAGGAGTTCTGCTTCGCGCCCGGTCCGCAGTTCGACGAAACCTCCTGGGCGCCAGACACCAACAAGCACGACAAGGTGAAGGTCTGGTACCACCTCTACAATCCTTTCAGCGTGATCAAAGAAGCCAAGCTCGAGTTGTTCCGGCGCTGGGAGGAGCCGGCGATGTGGACGCGCGAGCTGAAGGACGATGAACTGATCGACGGCGAGCACGAACTGGAGTTCGAAAAGGGCGAGGGATCGGCAAAGACGAAATCAAAGGAATGGGACGGCGAGGTTACCAAGGACACGGAGAAGTTTCCGGATGGCTTCATTACCACGGAGCACTCTCCCTATAAATTGCGATTGACGGTAAAGGGCGATGGTGTCACCAACTCGCCGTCGGCTTGGACCATCTTCCATGTGTTCATTGAAAAGATGAAGTTGGAGTGGGGTGAGAAGGAGTGCATCCCAGCCGAGCTGGATCCTGCCAAGCCGGATCCCCGGAAGCCATTCGAGACGTTGAAAACCGCGTGTTCGGATCCCAAGGATGCCGACGACACAACGGGCAGGATTTATCTCCTCAGCCATATCTTCAAGGCGGGAGGCAGCATGTTCGATAATTCGCTGCACGACCTGTACAAGACCATGTGGGGTGAGGGGCCCCAGATTCCGATTTATGTAAAGCTCTGGGTTCGGAATTCCGAAGGCAATCCGGTGGTAGCTCCGGCCGCTTTCGGGAAAACGAAGTTCTTGTGGGATTGGGAGAGCAAGTTGGATGCCGGGGCGAGCGCGTTCGCCAACGACGCTCAGGACTTTCACAAGGGAACTACCAAGCCCAATGGCCAGAACTGTCACAAAGATCGTGGCGGCAAACGGGAAGACGAAGCCAAAGTGGTGTTCCCCGCGCAAGCTGGGTATGAGGCCAATGACACGCTGAAGGAAGGCGAGTTCCCTTTCAAGGTGGAAATAAACGACGACAAGCGGAAGTGGGCGTCCTACAGCCAGGCGTGGAGCAAGGGCAAGTTGGGCGGCCAGACCGGGGTGCTGTTCCGGCCCTCGCGCATGGCCGGAGACAAATACAGGTTGTATGTATACGCCGCCCATGAGATTACCGATGATCAGCGGAAGCCTCGTCTCAACATTGACAAGCAGGATTTTCCCCTTCCGATTGACGACAAGCTGAAACTGCAGTCTGGCACGTTCCAGGTGTGGCGAAAGTTGTATTTCCGCAGGCGCATGACGAAGAGCGGAACCGATACAGTCGGTGTGGGTGGTACGAGTGCTTATTATGTGCCCGCATTCATCGATATCGAGGATAAGTCCGGGAGCGTTGTGCCGTATCCAGCGTCGGAGTGGAACTCTGCTTTTACCAGCATTTATGGCGGGTGGTCGAGTTTCGATAAGTATTTCGTCGACTCAGGCGTTAATCAGCATACCGCGGGCGCTCACGGGATCCACTTTCGAACGCACGACGAATTCAAAAATTTTATTGCATCCAGCTTCCCGGCGCCTTCCAGTGGCTGGGATCCCTGGTATGTCAGCAACGGCGTTGACACCGCCGCTAAATACGCTGGCAAATGCCAAGACCTGGCTATAGCCGCGTTGCAACAAATCTTCGATGCAAAAATGCCTGCCGACGACGGCATCAGTCTATTCCACACAGCGTATTCCATGAATCTCAATGTCCTTTCCGGGTTGGGCAGCTTTACCGATGGATTAGCCCACGACTTCACTTCGGGGTCCGTGTCTAAGTCCGCATTCCTTTGGCTTGCTCCACCCGCGCAATATTCCGGAGGGGGGGCAGGGGTTGACGCGACACCGGCCCATGAAATCGGCCATCACCTGATGCTGCCGCATCCAAAGAATACCGCCGAGAACACCGGTTCCAGTGCGACTAATGACTACAGTGCTCACGACGCAGGTGTCTCCAACTGTCTGATGTCGTACCTCAGCGGCGCCCGCGTCTTATGCGGTTTTTGCCTCTTGCGTCTGCGCGGATGGGATAAGTCCGTGCTATCGACGACTTCCGCCACCAATAAAAAACCATGAGACGGCTACCTGCTCTCCTCTATTTCGGACTGGCTTGTCACATATTCGCGCAGGCGGGACCGCCTGCCGGAAGGAACCCGATGGAACTGAAAATCAGCGGCAGTAAGAATCGCTTCATCCTCAAGGAAGCGTTAGTCTTCACGGTGGCAATTAAAAACGGCGGCGCCTCGCCCATACAGGTTCCAGCAACTGCCGATAATCGGAATCAGGCGCTGACGTATGAACTCAGCGGACCGAGCGTTCCCGCGGGGTTGCGGTTCCATTATGGCCCCGCGGCGGAGTTCCGCCTTCCCGGTGATCCCCAGATGACGACGCTCGCCCCCGGCGCCACACAGGAAGACAAAGTGGACGTGGTCAACTTCGTTCCCATCTGGACGCCCGGTAAACACAAGATTCGGATTCGGCTTCAGGCGGCCTCTTCGCCGGATTTCGAATTTGAAATTGTTGCCGGCAAAGTCAAGAGCGCGCAAGTCCTCTCCGAAGGCGCGGAAATCTCAACCGGCCGGATCAACATCGCTTTTCTGGAAAACAATGGGACCATTTATCTCGGCTTCTATTCCGAAGCTGACGGTACGGTGGAGACTCCGGCGGAAAGCTACTTCGTTCCCTTCGGTCATCCGGGCGAGAGTGCCGATGCCAGCCTGCTCCCCTGGACCAACTTCAATCGAGGGTCTGTTTTCTTTTCCCGCTACGCATGGCTCAGCGGTGGCGTCTTCGCCATTCAAGAGACGAAACCAGAGGACCGCGTCACGCTGCCTCTCGATGGCGCCTCGATTGCCGGGCCGCCTCTAATGGTTACTTCCGGGGTTATCCAGTTGTTCACTTTCAAAGGCAACCAAGCCTCCCTTTGGTCCCTTCCCCGCACCGGTTCGCCCACGAAATCCTGGACCGTTGCGCTTCCCGGCGTTCCGATCGCCGCCGGCGCCGCGCTTGGCTCGAAAGCCCTTGGCAGCCCGGCGGCGGCAGTCTTTGTTATTCCGGGCAAAGACGAGTTGATACTGGCCCTCGCCCAGGACGGCAAGATTCGCCAGCACAAAATCGAAAAACACTTCGCCCTTCCGAAGTCCGTGCCGGCGGTCGCTTTGCCCGCCAAGGATGCCATCCACGTATCGCTGATTGCGGGCGCGGACGAAAAGGGAGAGTTCCTCGTGCCGGTCGAAGTGATCTGGCATCCCGATCAGAAGGATCCCTCCGTCAGCATCGGCGGTTCGTTCAAGCCGGTAAAGCAGTACGTCGAAGCCCTCTCGGCTTATTCGCCGCTCGGCAACCCGCCGCGCCGCGATTGGGTGGTCGCCCTTGAAGAGGGCGAAGTCATCAGCAGCCGCTCACGCGGCGTGGCTCGTAAGTTCGGAGATGGGCCTGTGCTCCCGCTGCAACTCGCTCCGCGTAGCCAGCAGACCTTTCTGCTCGTCCACAAGCCGGCAATGCTCCTCGATCTCGAAATTCTGCGGTAAACGCCCTACGCCACTGCTTCCCACTCCGATGCGTCTATTTCGGGGAACGAGATCTCAAACGTTTCATCGTCGAGATCTTTGGCTTCCACGACACCGTCTTTAACTGGTTCCGAGAACGCTTCCTTTTCGCCGGCCATCAGCCGGAACTTCGCCTCCGGCACCTGCGTCCTGTCGTCCTTGTACTGAAGGAGCACTTTTACCCAAACGATTTTGGTCAGCTCAATCGGCTGTTCCTTGTGCTCGCCTGGGGCTAGCGATACCGGTACCGGATCGGGTTGCTCATATATCTTGGCCTCATCCGCGGTTAACTTTAGCGAGACCGTATAGTCCTTCGCCTTTAACGGGCCAAAGTCGGCAAGTCCGTCACCGTCGCCGCTCTTTTTCTCGGGCAGACCGGTGACGGCTATCGCAATGTTTCCGACAGCCTTCTCCGGCTTCTTCCCCTTTTGAGTCAATTTCACTTTTAACTCAGCCAGTCGTTTCAGCTCGAATATCACGTAGGTGATCTCACCGTTGCCCACGCTGACGGTCTCGCTGCTATCCGCCGGCGGCTCATACTTCTTCGCCATCTCGGGATTCAACGCCGGTATCGTTACTTGATAGCTCTTGGAGTCAAGCGGATCGAAGGCCGCGATACCCTGCGGGTCGGTCGACTTGTCCGGCGCGCTCTCGACGTTGACCGCAATGCCCTTCACATCTTTCACTTCATCGTCGATAACATGGACCCAGATCGCGCCCTTCTTTAGCGGACAGGGTTTTGAGACCCCGCCGACCGTGCCACTCGGCGTGTGTGTGCTCTGTTTGTTACAGATCAGTGGGTTACCGCATATCACACAAGTGGGCATGTTACCTTTCTTCCTTCCGGTGCGGGACGATGGTTCGCCCGCCTGTGGACCTGTCAAAACGCTCCCGGATCGCCACCACCTTGGCCTCTCCCGGAAGCGTGGGATGCTCCAACAGTCTTCGTCCAAACGCTCGTTCCGGCGCCAAGTGGAAGCCTTCGCCGTAATCCATCAGCAACTCGATATAAACGGTCACAGCCCCCTGGCTCACAACGTTGTGTTGCCGGCCTGTCCCGATAGCCTTCTTTACAAAAGCCCGGGCTCCCGCCTCCCCCATCTTCTGATACTTCTCCGGGTAGTGGGATTCCAGACTCGCCACCATCCGATTCTCAAAGTCGAGCGCGGCGATCTTGGATAGAGCCGTCAGTTGTTCTGCGCGAATGGTCAGCACGGCATCCAATCATAACAAACGGGACGCCTGCTCATCGATTCGTTCGCCCCGGCCGGCCTCGCCAAGCTATTTATGAATTCGATTGAGCAGTTCATGCAATTGGACGGCGCGCGGTTGCGCCCAATCTCCAACTTTCGTTTCGACAAGCCGCTGAAGCACGGATTGACAAATCGCCGCGCCCCTCGCCGGTTCCACACTTGCACGGTGAAGGAATCGGTGGCGACACGCAAGGACATTGCCTTCGAATTTGCGTCCTGGATTTCCGTTGAATTCAAGTTGTACCTGATCAAGGAGGTCCAGCCGCTCAAGGATCAGGAGCAGAAGCAACTGGGCTCGGACATCCTGTAAAGGTCCAAAAAATGCAGCCTGTCACCAAGAAGGCCGCAGTGCATTCCCCTCGTATCGTCGACTATCCGGAAGCCACGATGCCGGGGAGCGCTGCCGCCACGCAATCCCTAAACCCAAAAAATACGGGCGGACAGCCTCGAATCCCGGTTGAAACCCGAATCCATCCGCACCGTTTAGGTTAGGCGAACATCGTGCGGCCAACTAGGCCGGGTCTATTTTTCCTGTGTAAAACCCGGGGGCAATGCTACGCCCTGGCCAAAGAAAAATTGCTCCATCTGCGCAAACAGAAACTCCTGGGCCTCTTTCGTCCCTAGGTTCAGCCTGTACTCGTTCATGAGCATCTTCATATGCTCCACCCACATCTTCCACGCATCTTTGGAAATCGTGTCGTAAATGCGCTGGCCCATCGGGTGCGCCTCAAACGGATTCTCATCAACGCCCGGCAGCTCTTTTTGGAGCTTCGCGCACATCACCATACGAACGGATTTGGAGTCAGACATAATAACTTCTTGAAGGAAGCTATTAGGATAGCGTAGCCGGACCCTCCAAGGCCATGCGCTTCGCCTTGTTCGCCGCCAGATAATCCGAAAGTTTCATCGGATCCCGCGATCCCTTCTCCATCTGCCGCTGCACCGCCCGCTGATACCGCCGCAAAGTTTCCCGCTTCTGCCCATCCCGCAAATCGCACATCTGAATATCCAGCAGCAGCGCAATCTCCCACGGCCGAAACGTATTTCGGATCAGCTTCCCGCGCAATAACTCGTTCATCAGCCGGTTAAACTGACCCAGAATCGTCTCCGCGTCCAGTTCCGGCAAACCGTCAATATGGCGTGCCATACGCTCGGGCGGAGCTTTTTTATGCATCATGTTCATTGCGCAGTTTCCAGCGTACCCGTACTCACTCCCGTAACCGTACGAAAACCAACTCCTGCATTTGATCTTACAATAAACTCGTGCGCAACTTCCTACAGCTTTTCCCTCTATTTGCCCTGAGTTTCACCTTTGGTGCCGTTCCTCCAAAGGATGAGAGAGCCGCCGAACCCGTCGATACCAACACTTCCTTCTTCGAAAAACGCTTCCTGGAATGGTCCGGAACCATCTCCCGCCAACAGTGGGAGGCCCGCCGCATTTCGCTCCAAAAACAGATTCTCACCGCCGCCGGCCTCGAACCTCTTCCCGCCAAACGCGCCACGCCACGCGCCGAAATTTTTGCCAAAAAGTCCTACAACGGCTTCACCCTCGAAAAAGTCCTCATCGAAACCGCCCCCAACTACTGGCTCGGCGCCAACCTATATCGCCCACTCACTCCCGGCCGCCATCCCGCCATCCTCAGCCCCCACGGCCATTGGAAAGACGGCCGCGCCGAACAAACCGATACCGGCAATATCCCCGCCCGCGCCGTCATGCTCGCCCGCATGGGATTCGTCGTCCTAAACTACGACATGGTTGGTTACAACGACACCAAACAGACTCCCCATTCTTTCGGCAGCCCCGGCGAGCAACTCTGGAACTGGGGCCCTCTCGGCCTCCAACTCTGGAACTCCATTCGCGCCGTCGATTTCCTCCAGTCCCTCCCCGATGTCGACCCCGCCCGCCTCGGAGCCACCGGAGCCTCCGGCGGTGCCACACAGACCTTCCTCCTCACCGCCGTCGACGATCGCATCAAGTGGTCCGCGCCCGTCAATATGATCTCCGGCATCATGCAGGGCGGCTCCCCGTGCGAAAACGCCCCCGGCCTCCGCATCGGAACATTTAACGTCGAAATCGGTTCCATGAGCGCCCCAAGACCCATGCTCATGGTGGCCGCCACCGGCGATTGGACCAAAAATACCCCCCGTCAGGAGTACCCCGCCGTCAAGAAAATTTACGCCCTCTACGGCAAGGAATCGGAACTCGAATCGCTGCAATTCGATGCCCCCCACAACTACAACCAAGCCAGCCGCGAAGCCGTCTATGACTTCTTCGCCCGCAAAGTCCTAGGCCTCGCCAAAGGACCCAAAGAATCGGACATCCCCGTCTTCTCGAAAGCCGATCTGCTCTCCCTCGAAGGCCGCCAACTTCCCCCAGGCGCCCTCACCTATCAGCAAGTCTACGAGCAATTCAAAGCCGGCATATCTAAGCGTCCCACCCGGGGTCCCACCCGCGAACGGCTCCTGGCGGCACTCCACAATGAGTGGCCCGCCAACGTCGAAGCCGAAGAAACCGCCACCGCCTTCGCCCTCTCCAGAACAGGCCGCGCCGACCGCGTCGTTGGCCGCCAATTCCCCGGCAAAGGCCGTCCGGTCATCGTAATTCACCCCAACGGGACACAGGCCGCTCAAGCTCACCCAAAGGTAAAGGAACTCATCGCCAAGGGCCGCCGCGTCCTACTCTTAGAACCCTATAAGGCCCCGCCCGTCAGCGACAAGCTCCGCTACTTCCTGACCTTTCAACGCTCCGAAGCCGCCGAACGAATCCAGAACATTCTAACCGTCCTCCGCTGGCTCGATCAAATCGGCCAAAGACCAGAACTTTTAGGCCTCAATGAAGCCGCCGTTTGGACAAAGGTAGCCGCCGCCATGGCCCCCAATCACCCCAAACTACTCGGCCCCAACACCCCACTCCCAACCAGCGACGAGGAATGGCTCAAAACCCTCCCCGCCCCCGGCATCCGCTGGGCATTGAAGTAGCGCGACAATAGAGACAAGCGAATGTCCAGTCTCACCGAGTTCGAAAAACTTCTGACAACTTTGTCATTTGGCGAAAAGGCCATGTCTTGAAATGAATGCCTTCCCCGGAATTGATTCCCAGCCAGGTATCTGCGGAGGCGTACCGTGTATCGTGCGGACGCGCATTCCCGTATGGGTCCTCGAGCAGTCGCGCCGCCTGGGCATCTCCGAGCAGGAGTTGCTGGTTTCCTACCCATCCCTTCGCGCCGAGGACCTCGTCAACGCATGGGCCTTCACCCGCGCCCACACCGCCGAAATCGAGGCGCAAATTCTCACCAATGAGTCCTCCTAATGGCCTGCCTGTTTCCCCATGTGAAACCCCACTACAAATGAACCGCTCGAGCCTCGATCGAGATCGGAATTCGCTGAATCAAAACTCTTGATTCGATATCACATCCTGATATCATCAAACAGTGAGCAAACACCAGCGCGTGCTGGAAGCGATCTTCAAAAAGCGAGCCAACATTGAATGGGCGGATATTGAAGCGATGCTATTGTACTTCGGCGCGGAGATTTCGGAAGGCCGGGGCTCGCGTGCGCGAATCGCTCTCAACGGTGTGCGCGCTGTTTTCCATCGACCGCATCCTCAGAAAGAGACCGACCGGGGCGCGGTCGCTTCCATGCAAAGGTTTCTTGCCGAGGCCGGCCTCGGACCGGAAAGGAAATCATGACCTACAACGGATATCAGGCAATCGTGGAACTGGACGAAGAAGCCGGCGCGTTTCACGGAGAAGTGATCAACACGCGAGACGTCATCACTTTTCAAGGTTCTTCGGTCGAGGAACTGAAACAGGCCTTTGAAGATTCAGTGGATGACTACGTCGAGTTCTGTGCATCCCGCGGGGAAGACCCGGAGAAGCCGTTCTCCGGGAAATTTCTGGTGCGGGTACCGCCCGAACTGCATCGCCAAATCATGGCGGAGGCCCGGCGGCAGGGCAAAAGCTTGAATGCCTATATCCTGGAGAAGCTGAAGCCTGGGCCAGCGCATCAATTGACCACGTGAACCTCGATTGCGGCCACCACCGCCGCCAATCGCCCCATGCCACATTCATTTCACCCTGCGGCCATTCCCTGTCACCCCGGATGCGTGCTAATTTTCAGCTAGCCTTATTTCCAAAGGCCCAAAATTACACCCATGCCCAACGCCACCCATCCAAAGCCCGCCGCAAACGCCGCCGCCACCGCGAACCCAAGCGTTGCGTCCGGACCCAGGCCCCCCCGCGAGATCCCGATATCGTCAGCCAGGAACGCGCCGCCGCCTGCCGCAAATGCCTCGGCGTGCAATTCGTTGACAAATTTCGGATTCGCTTTCCGAACCCGTTTCTCCCCGCCCTCCGTTTCACCGTCGGCGCTGGATTCCTAATCATCGCCGCCCACGAACGCCGCCACCTTTGGCAGGCCGCTGTGGCAATATCGAAGCAATGACCTCGCGCCGTCTGGCGATCGCATTGTTAATCTTCACGCTGCCCTCCCCGGCTGGCGACTTCGACCGTCTGGCCGCCCGCTGGCGCTCCCGCATCACCGTCGTTCGCAGCGGCCGCCCGCTCTATACCCGCCTCCGGTTGACTTTCTCCGCCGCCGGCAGCTTCGTCATCGAAGAATTCGCCACCGGCGGCCAACTCGCATGGCTCTACAAAGGCGTCGCCCGCATCACACCGGATCAAGAACTATTCCTCGACATCAACAGCGTTACCGACTCCAATGGCGCCACGCCGGAACCCGGCCGCGCGCGCTATGAACCCGGCGACTCCTACAATCTCGGTGCGATTGAATTCATCTCCGCCGCCCGCGTCCGTGTCGGCGCGTTGGAACTGCAAAAAGAACTCGACTAGTACTCCGACCGCTTGAAGTCGTTCGTTTGTCATCCGACGACCGCGCGAATGTGGCGTTACCGAGCCGCAGCCGCCCGGATTACCCGAGGGCGGATCTCGTGGAGCAGCGCACGCTGGTAGACCTTCTCCAGGAATCCCGCGCCCATCGAAAATGGCTCCGAGCACCTGCTCGGTTTAGGCATCAAAGTATCCGCGTTAATCGGCGTTCATCAGCGGCCCCTTCTCATGAAGTGCCGTTCTCCACCAGAAATTCTCAAAAATTATTGTTGGCCGCCAATGAACACAGATAAACGCCGATTTTCGGATGAACCCAGGATTCGCGTGTCCAGTTATTTCGTGGACACTACACTAGCCTACCGCGCGTTCATCGAATACTTCACCACCAGCCCCTCCACCGCCGTCAGGTTCACCACGTGCTCGGCTGTCACAAACTCCCACTGCTGCGTCAGTATCCCATCCGCTCCCACCGCTTCCGACAGCAATTTCCCCCTCCCCAGCTTGCCCTGAACTTCCTCCATCGTCATGCCCCGGCGCAACAAAGGCCCATCGTTCCTGGAAACCGGCGCAGGCGCAACCAGCGGCCGCCCGCCCGTCTGCCCGCTGAAATCCACATACTCCCGCAGCCAGTCCATCATCTGATTCGGCGACACATCCATCGCCCCCACCACCCGCCGCAAATTGAATCGCGATCCCCCCCGCAACCGCTTCTCCATCACTTCCTGCCGCTTGATCGCGCTCGCCGTCTCCGCCATCACCCGCAACTGCGCCTCCTCCCGATCCCGCCGCGACCGCTCACTGCTTAACGCCGATTCCAACCGCCGCCGCCGCCCCGGATCTTTCTCATCCCGGATGTCCCGCTCCAGGCTCCTCTCATGACTCGACTTCGAAACCGACGTCGAAATGGCCGTACTCGTGTCATCCCCAAATGTGCCAAATCCCCCGCCGTCAAATTGGATCTCAATCAGATCTTTCTTCACCACCAATGACGTCACCAAGCTCGCCCGGCCCTTCGGAATCGACACGCCGAAGTTCTTTATTCGCTGCGAATACTGCTTCCAATCCATCGGTTCGTCGCGGTCCAAATGCAGGTCCACGCCGCTTTGCGTCCCCGGCATGTCGATGCGCAGGATCACCTGTTTGCCCACAAACGCGCGGCGCAGTTCCAACTCATTCGCCGGCAACGCCATCCCGGCCAACAGCCCCAGTATCAGTCGAACCGTCATGCTCCTATACTCCTACGCCGTACATGCATTGGGGAAATGTGCCGCGTCGACACGCACCCCGCCAGCTTCATCGTCGTCGAAAACTCCGCCTGCAATAACTCCAAAACTCGCGCCACTCCCGTCTCGCCAAACGCGCTCAACCCCCATATATACGGCCTTCCAATGCAAATCGCATTCGCCCCGATCGCCAACGCCTTGAACACATCCGTCCCCCTCCGGAACCCGCCGTCAATCAAAACCGGCATCCGCCCATTCACCACTTCGACAATCTCTGGCAGCGCCTCCAGCGTCCCTTGCAAACTGTTCTCCGAACGCCCGCCGTGATTGGAGACAACAATCCCATCCACGCCGTTCCGCAAGCAAATCGCCGCGTCCTCCGCCGTCATCACGCCCTTGATAATGATCTTCATCTTCGTCACCGCGCGCAGCCGCTCCACCAGCGTCCACGTCACCGCGCGCCCGCCCGCTTTCGCTAACGCCGGGTCGATCCCCGCGAACATCCCATGCTCTTTGTAGTAATCGGCCTGC
>CAMDKT010000012.1 GCA_945900935.1 Candidatus Sulfopaludibacter sp. SbA3
ATCAAGTTGCCTGCCGGAGGATAGGGCAACGCAGGGATGCGCCCCGAGCGCCGATCCAGGCCCGGTGTGGATGGCGGCCCCAAGCCGCCTCCCCCTCAAAACCAACGAACACTCGCGGAGCGCTACCCACACAAAACAGCGTGGAGGCGAAAAGTGTTGGCCGCAAGCACTGACTGCTAGGTGGTGCGTTCAGTGAACAAATTCTGGGATGGACTCTTCGATCTGTTGGCAACGTTTAGTATCTCGACTGGAACGCCCCGAATCTGAACAGCGCTGCTTCCGCGGCGCGCCCGCAAGCCTCTTGAATCGCTCGTACTGGAAGGATTCAACCGCTAATCTAGCCCCTGAACTCTACGGAGGCGAGGAGGTGTCCGCTATGATCGAATTGAGTATGATTCTGCATATTTATGAAGCTGAACTCGCTCGCGACGTACGGGCCGTGCTCGAGAAAATCGAGCGGGAGGATCACCGGCCCCTCGCAGTGATGAAACAGCCGCGTCAAGCTGGCCGTAAAATCAGCGAGTGCATCGCGCTGGCTAAGGCCCGCGAGGAAATGCTCGGCGATTCGCCAGTGCCCGATGCCGAATTCGCCAGGGATGTGCAGGATGCTATCGATGCGCACCGGGAACCGATCCGCAACGTCTGGGACGAGTAACGCATGGGGATAGTGTTGGACTCCAGCGTACTCGTCTACGCCGAGCGTTAGAGCATGCCTGTCAGCGTGTTGCTCGAAATCCATCGCGCCCAATCGCCCCAACAGGCCGCCAAACGTATCCGCTTTCTAGCTATAGTTTTCGCAGCCATCCAGTCGGAACCCTTCACCCGCGAGATCGGCCTCATCGCTCAGGATGCGATCCATCATCTTTGAGTCGCGAGCCAGTTCGGACATTTTCCAGTCGATCCGTAGGGAGATTCTCGGCTTCTATCTCAAGAAAATCCTCTAGATGTGTAAGTGCTTTTCGAATGTCGTCGGACACTTGGACGTTACGCAGGCTGTTGTAGAAAAATGTGGATTCACGCCTGCCCTCAACGAAATCGAGTAAGGCCGTCAAAGCTCGGCTGATCACTTCTTTGGGGTACGGAAGAAAGGCAGCAGGGCAATACAGACACTGACCGTACGGGCGAGATTCATCGGCCAAAAAACCGAAATAACTCTGTCGAATGTCATCGACGGCGAGAACGTGCGTAGGATCTTCAAGATCAAACTGCGAAGGCATTGGAAGGGTCCGTCGGACGTTGTCCCTTTGCCTCATGACAACCTGTAGCAAGAGAGCGGCGGCACCCCCGAACAAATAGCCTCCAATCCCCCAACCCCAGCCGAACTGCCATCCTCCATGATAGGCACCTATGACGCAACCCATCGCAGAGAAAAGGCCGCCGATTCTTTGGGCTATCCGCACTAAGGTTATTGTTGAGAGCATCGTGCTGGCCTCGTCCCTCGCAATAGCCACACCACTTCCAACGCCGATAGCAGCTACCAAGCCGGTTAGGCTGCCCAGGAATCCACCCGCGGCGAACCCGTACCCGATCACAAGCAAAGCCGCAACTACAGTTATCGAATGCATTCCCCAGTGTAGTTTACAGGTTTATGGCACTCCCCCCCGAAGGCAGCCCAAATTACGCGGGGCCGCTTTGAGCGCCTCACAACGGAAAGCCCCCAGCGACTATTTGCCTGGCGACGGGACCCATGCATGATATGGTGCTTGATATGTCGACCGCCAAGATCACCGTCACCCTTCCCGGCGATCAACTCCACGAAATCCGCGCACTCGTCGCGGCCGGAGAGGCTGCCAACATTTCGGCCTTCGTCAAGCACGCCGTTGGACTCGCCCTTTCCGACGCCGCCGGATGGCGAGAAATGCTGGATGACGGGCTCCGCCAAACCGGCGGCCCGCTCACGAAAAAGGAACGCGCGTGGGCCGACGCGATTCTCTCGCCCCGGCAGCCAGGACGTTCGAGGAAGGGCAAGGCCGCGTGAGCGGCATCACCTTTGACGCTGGTGGGCTAATCGCAGTCGATCAGAATGATCGCCGGATACTTGCCATTCTCGCGCAAGCCAAAGACCGTGGAATGCGGATTACGATCCCGGCCACCGCGCTTAATCCGCCAGGCTGGCACAGATCTCGTCCCCCTCGACGGGCCTGACTCAACCGCTGTCGGCATGGTCCTGGCGCGAACCGGGACAAAAAAAACACCCTCTCCAAAACCCGTTCACAACACATAAAAATAATTCGCAATCCAAACAAAACAAACAACAGAATCCCCGTAACCCCACCCCCAAAACACCGAAAAAACTAGACAAACTTATATAATGGTATTAGAGTGAGGGCCTCGCCCCCTCCCTCCTTACACCCGGAGACGCTCTCCGGCCACTATTCATAGAAGGGAAGCGGCCATGCCACTCCTTCCTCCGTCCCGTTTCGCCGAACTCCACATGGAGGTCGCCGCCGCCACCCAGCCCGTCACCGAACTCGAGCGCTGGTTCGCCAACGAAATCACCCACGCCACCTGGGAACTCGAGCGCGTCCGCGCCAACAAATCCCACGTCGATGCCGAATCACGCCTGAACGACGCCTACAGCCGCGCCTCCCGCAACTGGAACCGCGCCCGCAAAGAGCTCGGAAAACTCCAAACGGCCAGAGTCAATCACGTCATCCGCCTCACCCCCGAGCGCCAGGAGGCCGCAAAAATCGCCCCGCTCGCCGACCCCGCCCGCGTCCGTATTCCCAAACTCGCCGGACCCATGCTCGCCCACGCCCTCGACCGCATTCAGGAAGGCAGCCTCTCCAACGGAGTCCTCGAAATCGTCGCCGAACAGGAGACCAGATAACCATGGCTTCCGCCGCCCAAGTCCTGGCTAACCACGCCAACGCCCAGCACTCGACCGGTCCCAAATCGGACGAGGGAAAAGCCCGCGCCTCGCGCAACAACCTCAAACACGGCCTTACTTTAGGCGTTTTAACCCTCTCGCCCGAAGAGCAAACGCAGTTTTGCGATTTCGAAGCCAAAATGCGCACCGAGTGTAATCCGGAAGGCGCGCTGGAATGCGAAGCCTTCCAGCAATTCCTCGACGGTGCCGCCAGAATCAACAAAATTCGCGGCATCGTCGGCGCAATGATCGAACAATTCAATGACGATCCGCTCCTCCAGCCCGATACCGAGGCCGCCTACCGCCAACTCAACCGGTACCGCGCCGCCGCCGAAATGACCGTTTATCGGGCCATAAAGACCCTCCGCGAGCTGCAAACGGCTCGCCTTTTCCGCTCTTTTCATGTCACCAAGGAAGAGCAGGAAGTCATTCCGCCGCTCGTCAATCCCGGTGAAAAATTCTGCTGCGGCGGCGAAATGAAACTCGGCCACAACGACCGCGAGCTTTTCTACTGCATCTACGGCACCGAACCGCTCACGTCCCGCTTCCCGCCGCAGGACCCCAGCGCCCGCGTCCATTCGTTTTGAGAGGTCGAACCCAATCCGCGACGCCGATCTTGGGCATCCCCCATCGTCAGCCAATCCGGAAATGTTCTTTGAAAATTGAATAGCAATAAAGTGCCAGGCCACCGCGCGCCTTCGAGCCGATTACCCCCCCCCGATTCCATTCCTCCCTCAACTCTGTTACTATCCCCCTTCCCCCTCCAGCGAATCCGCCAGAGGGAGAAAATCCAGGCGCCTGTCGGGGCCGCGCAAAGGCTCCCTCAGGGAAAGGAGCAGTCATCATGAGGGTCTATGACGGCACTGACCTGCGCAACGTCGCGCTAGTCGGCCATCTTCATAGCGGAAAGACATCTTTGACCGCCGCTATGCTTTTTACGGCCGGGGCAACTACCCGGCTCACCAGAGTAGACGAAGGCAACGCGCCCACTGATTTCGACGAAGAAGAGGTGGCCCGCAAGATCAGCATTTCCGCGGCCATCGCCCCCGTGGAATGGAAGAAAAACAAAGTGAACCTGGTGGATACTCCAGGCTTCAATTCGTTTCTCTATGAAACCAAAGCTGCTCTTGTGGGCGCCGACGCGGGCGTCGTACTTGTCGATGGCGTCGCCGGTGTTGAAGTCGGCACCGAGCACGTATACAACCTCTGCGTGGAAGCCAACATTCCTCGCGCTTTCCTCATCAACAAACTCGACCGCGAGCGTTCCAGTTTTGACCGCGCGCTCGAAAGCATTCAAGCCGCTTTCGGCCGCGTGGCCATTCCCGTCCAACTTCCCATCGGCGTCGAAAAGGAGTTCAAAGGCGTCATCGACCTCATCCGCATGCGCGCTTGGATTTATTCCAGCGACGGCGACGGCAAGGGCAAAGAACAGAACATCCCCGATGACCTCAACGATGCCGCCATGCTCGCTCATGAAGCCCTCGTCGAAATCGTCGCCGAAGGCAATGACGCGCTGCTCGAAGAGTTCTTCGCTGAAGGCACGCTCCCCGTCGATCACATCGTTGAAGGGCTGCGCCAGGCGATTCGTGAGCAACGGCTCTTCCCCGTTTTCTGTTCCTCGGCGCTGCACAATATCGGCACCGGGCAACTGCTCGATCAGTTCGCCGAACTACTGCCCAACCCCGGCGAACACGAAGACGCCCACGGCACTTGGAACGGTCACGAAGAGAACCGCAAGATGCACGACTCCGCGCCGCTCTCCGTCTACGTCTTCAAAACGATTGCCGATCCCTTCGCCGGCCGTCTGTCCTATTTCCGCGTCATCAGCGGCGTCTTGAAGAACGACGCCCACCTTATCAACGCTTCCAAAGGCACCGACGAACGGTTCGCCCACATCGCCTGCCCCCTCGGCAAGACGCTGCTCCCGGTGAACGAACTGCACGCCGGCGACATCGGCGCTGTGGCCAAGTTGAAAGACACCCTCACCGGCCACACGCTGCACGATAAGGCCTCCCCAGTCCAATACACGCCCGTCCAACTGCCCGAGCCATCCATCGCCTACGCCATTTCGGCTAAGAGCCGCAACGACGAGGACAAGCTCGGCCAGACCATCCACCGCATCATGGAGGAGGACCAATGCCTGCGCTTCATCCGCGACCCGCAGACGAAGGACTTCCTGCTCCACGGCACCGGTCAGACGCATATTGAGACGGTCGTCAGCAAGATCAAACGACGCTATCATCTCGACGTCGCCCTCCACGCGCCCAAGGTTCCTTACCGCGAAACCATCCGCGGCTCCGCCAGCGCCCAGGGCAGGCATAAAAAGCAGACCGGCGGCCACGGCCAGTTCGGCGATTGCTGGATTCGTTTGGAGCCGCTCGAGCGCGGCGCAGGCTTCCAGTTCGCCAACGAAACCTTCGGCGGCTCCGTTCCCCGTAACTTCATTCCCGCCATCGAAAAAGGAATTATTGAAATCGCCGCCAATGGCTTCCTCGCCGGGTACCCCATGGTCGATTTCAAAGTCGTCGTCTATGACGGCTCCTATCACGACGTCGACAGCTCGGAAATGGCCTTCAAGCTTGCCGCGCGCAAAGCCTACAAGAATGCCATGCTGGCCGCCAAACCATCGCTGCTCGAACCCCTCATGCGCGTCCAGATCCAAGCCCCCGTCGAATTCGCCGGCGACCTGATGAGCGACGTCACCGGCCGCCGCGGCCGCATGAGTGGCATGGAGACCAAAGGCACCACCCAGGTCATTCTCGCCATGATCCCCATGGCCGAAATGCTGACCTATCAAAACGACCTGACAGCCAAAACCCAGGGCCGAGGGTCGTTCAGCATGGAGTTTGACCACTACGATCACGTCCCGCCCTTACAGTTGGACAAAATCGTTGCCGCCGCCAAAGCTGCCGGCGTTCATGCCGTTGACGACGACGAGTAGCCAAGTCCGAATAGGCACAACGGCCGGCCGCGGCCACCGGGCAGTCTCGAACTATCCCCCGGCCGCGACCGAGTCCGTTGTGACGCCGGTAAACAACGCCGGTTGAATCATGAGCCACGCTTATAGTAAGGTCAAAGAGTTGCAATATAGCCCCAAATTCAAAAAGCTCCGGAGAAGGAATGAGTAAATTTCCAGTTCCGTATGTCTGCCCGGCGGCCGTAGCGATCATCGTGCTCCTGGTTGTTCCAGGGACGGCGTTGGGCCAACTGGTTCCAACGTTGGCGCTCTCCGCTAAATCGGAAACAGATGAATCCTCCACTCGCGGAGCCGAGGCATTACCTCCCATTGCCACCATTCCCTCCCTGTCGGAGACCCCTTTTCCTCCGAAGCCCAGTTGGAAGGAAGAGCGAATGATTCGCGCCGAAGCCCTGTATTTGGATGGGTACAAGCTGTATAAGGCCGGTGATCGCGATGGCGCTCGCAATGCGTTTGACCAGGCCCTGGATCTCGTGCTGAACAGCCATTCGGAACCCGTGAACCGTTCTTCGTTCAATAAGCGTTTCGACGAACTGGTACAGAAAATCTACCGCATCGATGTGGACACGCTGCAGAGTGACAGTTCCAGCGAGTTGCCGCCGGCTTACGATAAAGCGCCCCTTGACGACATTCTCTCCCTCACTTTCCCCGTCGATCCAAAGCTGAAAATGAAGGTGCGTGAGGAAGTCGCCGCCACCGTCAGCCAACTCCCGTTGGAGGCCAGCGACGCCGTTCTCAGCTTCATCAACTATTTTTCAGGCGACCGCGGCAAGCGGATCCTTATCGCCGGCTTGAAACGCGCCGGACGCTACAAACCGATGATTTCCCGCATCCTGGATGAAGAAGGGATCCCCCAGGAGTTTATTTTCCTGGCGCAGGCCGAAAGCGGTTTTCTGCCCCGCGCCATGAGTTATATGGGCGCGGGCGGGATGTGGCAGTTTATCCGCCAAACCGGCTCCCGGTACGGTTTGAAGCACGATGCCTGGGTGGACGAACGGTTTGATCCGGAAATGGCGACTCGCGCCGCGGCTCGCCATCTTCGCGATCTTTATCATGAATTCGGCGACTGGTATCTCGCCATTGCGGCCTATAACTGCGGGCAGGGCAACGTCGGCATAGCCGTTGCTAAGACCGGCTATGCCGACGTTTGGGAACTCCGTTCGCGCGGTACATTGCCGCTGGAAACGTCGAACTACGTCCCTATCATTCTCGCGATGACCATCATGGCCAAGAACCCCCGCAACTATGGTATTGAGGACATCCCCGTCGAGGATCCGCTGCACGACGACACCGTTGACGTAAACACCCTCACCAGCCTGGCTCTCATTTCCGATATCGTCGGCCGCCCCGTTTCAGAGTTGAAAGAACTGAACCCCGCGCTCTTACGGGATTTCGCTCCCGCCGGCTACAGGCTGCATATACCTCGCGGCGCCGGCCAGACGCTGATGGCCGGGCTGGAAATGGTTCCCCCGGATCGCCGCGCCGCCTGGCGCGCCCACCGGGTCGGCGACGGAGATAATTTGCCGCTCTTGGCCACCCGCTACCGCACCCCTCTGGCATCCATTCAGTTGGCGAATGGGATCGCCGGAGACGATTTGAATCCGGGATCGCTCGTCGTCATTCCGGCCGCGCCCCAACCGGTGCTGACACGAACAGCCAAGGTCCCCGTGCGGACCGCCGCCCGAAAGCCATCCCCCGCGCGACAGCCGTAACCGCTCACTCTCCCGTTCGTCGTTCGGTCCCTGCCAAACCCATCGTCAAGGCTGCCCCAAAGCCTGTTCGCAAACAAACCTCTTCCGCGGCCAGCGGTGCCGCTAATCGCCCGCAAGGATGATACACATGTTCGAGTTCCACCGGCTCGCCAGCCCATTTGACGATGACGACGACGACTTCGCCTTTGAACTCGGGCATGAAGAGTTGGCGGCCGAAATCCGCGAGTACGACGACGATGACGATGACGAGTTCGACAGCGAACGCGTCGGCCTGAGCGTCATTCCTCCTCCACCCGCCGTCCGGCGACCGCCGCCTACGCCGGTCCCTTACCATCCGGTTGCCGCAAAAAAGATTCCGGCGCGGAAGATTCTCGCCAAGCCCGCCGCTGTCCAGACACAGGCGCCGAAAGCTAAGGCTAAAAAGTCCACCGTCACCAAAACGCCCACTTCAAAAACGACCGCGAAAAAAGGCGCGACTAAAAAACCGCCTCCGAAGGCCCCCGCGAAGAAGTCCGCGGCTAAGAAAAAGAAATAATCGGAAAGGGCGCCCGCCGGGCACCCCTTCTTTCACTCGAAAACGGGTCTATTCGCCTTTCAACGGCTGCTCAACGGCCTGCCGGCAGCGCTGGAAAAGTTCCAGCAATGAGTCCGCATATTCTTCGGACGAGCGCGAGCCGCTTTTGCCGCCCGAAAAACCAGCGGTCGGCGCTCCTTTGCCGTAGCCGGTGCTCACCGCGATAAACTTCATCAGTTCGAGCGCGACTTCGTCTCGATTATTCTTGTCACACGGTTTATTCTTAGATACTATCTCGTCTGCCATAACTCTAGACTAGACTAAGATGCCCGTTCTCGCCCGTCGACCTTTGCGCCGCATGCGTGGCGGCGCGCAGGCCTTCCTGATGGAAGCTGCCGATGGTCACCATTACGTCGTCAAATTTACCGACAATCCGCAACATCGCCGAGTCCTCGTCAATGAGTGCGTCGCCTCCATTCTCCTCTCCCACCTCGATATCTCCCAACCGGAGTCCCGCATCATCGAAGTCTCCGCGGAGTTCCTCCGCGAATTCCCCGAAGTCTATATCCAGCTCGGCTCCTCCCGCCGCGAAGTCACTCCCGGCTGGCACTTCGGCTCCCGCTTTCCCGGCAATCCCATCACCCAGGCCGTCTACGATATCCTCCCCGACGCCCTCATGAAAAAGGTCGCCAACCCGGAAGACTTCCTCGGAGTCCTCGCCTTCGATAAATGGGCGGGCAACTCCGACTCCCGACAAGCTATCTTCTTCCGCGCCCGGCTCGCTGACTGGCGCCCGCAATCTTCCGGTAACCCGCTACAGGTCGGCTTTGTCGCCCAGATGATGGACCACGGCTATCTTTTCGATGGACCCAACTGGGAGTTCCGTGACGCGCCGTTGTTCGGCTAATTCTTCCGTCCCATCGTCTACGAACGCGTTCGCGGACTCGCTGACTTCGCCCCCTGGATCGAACGTATTCAAAATTTCCCCGCAGAAATTATGGACCGCGTTCTTCGCGAAGTCCCCGCCTCCTGGCTTCCGGGGGATGAGCGCGACGAACTCTCCCGCGTGCTCGAAACGCTGCTTCGCCGCCGGAATCGCCTCGAAGAGTTAATCGAAGCCTGCACTCGCGGCCGCGTCAACCCTTTCCCAAGCTGGCAACAATAGATTCGGTGATTATCCTCGCCGTCACCGGCGCCAGCAGGATTCCGTTCCGGAAATGCCCATACGCCAGCCAGAGATCCTTCCCGGAAACTTTCTCCACCACCGGTTCCCCCGCTGCCGATCCTGGCCTCAAACCTGCCCAAACCTCGTCCGGCACCCGATCAAGCAATCGGGGCAACAACGCCGCCGCCGCTTCCGTCAACGCCGCCACCCGCTCCGCCTCCGGCGCGGGATCCCACGCGTCCCGTTGCTCGTCGGAGCCGAAGATCGTGAATCCGTTCTCCCGCTGCAACGCATAATGGTGCCCGTGCCGCACAATCGACGGCATCGATTCTTTTTTGCAGTGATACCCCAGCAAGTGGCCCTTCACCGGGAATGCCCGCGGTGCGTCATCCAGGCCCGCGATTTGGCTCGCCCACGCGCCTGCCGCCACCACCATCGGCACGCGGCACGCTTCCACAGGCTCATTCTCGCGGATTTCCACGCCCAGCCCCAGGCACGCCGCCAGCAGCGCCGCGCAAACATGCCGCGGGTTCACCACCGCTTCGTTTGGAAACCATCGCGCCGCCCGCACTCCGGTCAACGGAATCGGCGCGAAGTAACGGGCCCCCTCCACCGTCACCTCTTCCATGTAAATCCCCTTCGGCCGGGGCCGGTCCAATTCGTCCCGTTCCGCGTCATTGAAAGCCAGCTCCAGCGCACCGCAAACGCGGTAGTCGATCGGTAAGCCCGTCGCCAGCGTCAACTCCTCCACGAAGGCGCCATACTCCGCCAAGCTGGCAATTGCCAGTTGCGTCCATCGCGACTCGGTGCGGAACTCGCCCGCCGGCGTCAGCATTCCCGCTCCCGCCCAGCTCGCCTGTCCGGCCGCTCTGCCCGCGTCTCTTACCGTTACATCAAATCCCAACTGTGCCAGCCGCCAAGCAATCGAAAGGCCGATGATCCCGGCTCCGGCAATCTCAACACGCATCTCTATTTATGTTACTTCCCCTCGTGGCGTTTGTAGAATAAGGGGATGCATCGCTTCCTTCTGCACAACGATTCCATTCGCGAGACCACCGAACCATGCCTGCTCCCCGGGCAGGTCGGGTTTCTCAACGGCTGGGGCGTCTTCAGTACTCTCCGTGTCGCCGATGGCGTCCTGTTCGCCTGGGAGCGGCATTGGGCTCGTATGACGCGCGATGCCCTGCGTCTGCGTGTGCCCATGCCGGAATCGCCAGAACAACTTCTCGCCGGTCTCCATGCGCTCATCGCCGCTAATGCCGCCAACGACGCCACTCTCCGCGTCGCCATCGTTCGCAACCAGGGCGGCCTGTTTGAAGCCCCCGGCCTCACCCGCCCTTTTGAAACCATCGCCTTCACCACCGGCCTTAGAAACTGGGCCGGCTCCGTTCGTCTCGCCATCAAGCCCGATGCCCGCCACGGCGCCAATGAGTTTCGCGGCGCCAAGATCACCGCCTGGGCGGCTAATCTCGCCTGGAACGAGGAAGCCCAGCAGCGCGGTTTTGATGAGGTCGTCCTGCTCGATGAACTCGGCCGCGTCAGTGAATGCACTTCCGCGAATCTCTTCGCCGTCTTCGGCAACGATGTCGTCACACCCCCGCTCGATAGCGGCTGCCTGCCCGGTATCACCCGCGAAGTGCTCCTCGATAGCATTCACGTCGACGGCATTACCTGTCGCGAAGGCCACCTCCGGCCCGCCGATCTCGAAGCCGCCGATGCCGTTTTCGTGACGTCCTCAACGCGCGATCTTCTCCCCGTCGCCGAAGTCGAAGGTCTCCGCATTCGCCGCGTTGGCGACGTCCAGGAACGCCTCCTTGCAGCCTTCCGCGCCTATATCGCCGGCTATGTCGCCGCTCGGCGCCCACAGCCCGTCGCCCTCTAACCACCAGTACAGAATAGTGCGGCGATTCCTCCCCTCACCCGCTCTACAGTTGTATGATGAATGGGTCCGCATCAACTCATGGTACTTGCCTGTCCCAAATGCGATTCCGACGAAGTTCGGCTCTCCCGCAAGAAACTTGTCTTGCGCAAGGTCCTTCACCTTTTCGGTATCTACCATTTCCGTTGTGACGATTGCGGCCATCTCTTCCGCGCAAGTATTCACAACATTTCCCATTGGATTTTCGCCAAGTGCCCATCCTGCCATCGTATGGATTTGAGCCGTTGGAGCCGTGAGTATTACAGCCCCACTTTGTTGACACGCGCCATGCTGGCGCTTGGCGCAAAACCCGTGCGCTGCGAGTACTGCCGCAATAACTTCTGGAGTTTCCGCTTCATACAGGAAAAGTTCAGCAAGGAAAAACGCTCCGCGCGCAGTCAGGTTGTCATCCCTGTTAAATCACCCGCCGGAGACATCACCCGCGCGAAGTCCGTCGGCGCGATACGGCGCTAATTCACGAATCGCAGCAGCCGGACGTTGTTCACCAGCCCCAACATCATAAACACACTCAGCATCCCGGAACCGCCGTTACTCATTAACGGCAGCGGAATCCCGGTTACCGGCATTCGCCCCACCACCATCCCCACATTCACCAGTATATGAAACAGCAGCGTTGCGCATATACACATGCAGATATACATTCCGCCGCGATCCGGCGCCGTCTGCGCATTCTGCACAATCTGCATGAATAACAGGAAATACAGCCCCAGCACGAAAACCACGCCCACGAATCCGTGCTCCTCTCCAAATGCCGAAAAAACAAAATCCGTGTGCGGGACCGGCAGGAATTGATAGCGTGTCTGCGTACCCTTCGTCACGCCCTTCCCCCACATTCCTCCGTTGCCGATCGCGATTTTCGACTGAATAACCTGATACCCGTCTCCTTTCGGATCTCGCGCTGGATCGAGAAACGTGAGAATTCGCGATTTTTGATAATCTTTCAACAAGAACCAGCTCGACGGAATCAGCACCATCGCCAACAGCGCGATCAGCACCATGTACTGCCACCGCAATCCGGCCAGAAATACGCCCATGACAAGGATCGGAACGTACGTCATGGCCGTCCCCAGATCGGGCTGCCGCATCACGAACAGCATCGGCACCCCCACCAGCCCGCAGAGCTTCAGCAAATCCTTCCAATGCACGGACTCCGTTCGCAGCTCCGTCAAAAACCGCGCCACTACCAGCACCATCACCAGTTTGGCAAACTCCGATATTTGAAACATAAACCCGCCCGGCAGCGCAATCCACCGCCGCGCTTCGAATATCTTCACGCCGAAAAACGCGGTGATGATTAGCAGCAGGATCATCACGCCGTACAGTAACGGTACCTGCCCCAGGAGAGTGTGATAGTCGATCAAGGAGATGATCCACATCAGCGCCAATCCAATACAGACGAAAATAATCTGTTTCCACCAAAGATCTTTCCACTTCGTGCCTTGCCCCGCGGAAAAAATCTGCAGGATGCCAATCGCGCTTACCAGCAGCGCGATCAGCAGCAGACCCCAGTCGAAGTCTCGAATGGAACGATAGCTTGCCATTTTCAGTTGGCGAATCCTTTCGACCCGTGGGGCGCCAGCGCCAGCGTCGGCAGCCGGTTCACGATTCGGCTCTTCTTGTCGAAGTACGCCTTCATGACGTCGCGAGCGATCGGCGCAGCCTGGTCCCCGTGACCGCCCGCCTCAAAGAGCACCGACACCACCACTTCCGCATCCACTCGCGGCGCAAACGCCACAAACCACGCGTTGTCCTTCAACTCCGCCGCCAGCTTCGCCGACGATTTCAACAACGCGTTCGAAGCCAACTGCGCCGTCCCGGTCTTTCCGCACACTTCAATCCCCGGCAGCCTCGCCACTCGGCCCGTGCCGCCCTGATTCACCACCCCGTACATCCCATACACGACGCGGTTGATGTTCTCTATGTTGACGTCCGATTTTCGCGGTTCCATCCGGTTGGGATCTTTTACCAGACGCGGCCGTTGCCAAACTCCGCCCGCCGCGATTCCACCTGTCATCACCGCCAGTTGCAATGGCGTAATGGCAAGGTACCCCTGGCCGATGGCTACCGAGATCATATCCCCCGGATACCACTGCTGCCGTAGCGTCCGCGCCTTCCACTTTGTTGACGGCAGGATGCCCCGGTATTCAAACGGCAGGTCGATTCCCGTCTCCTTACCCAGCCCGGCTATCTCGCCAAGTTTTGCCAGCCTGTCGATTCCCAGCCGATTCCCCACGTTGTAAAAAAATACATCGCAGCTCTGCGCCAGCGCCTGGTGCAAATTTACCGTTCCATGCCCGGTTTTCTTGTGGCAGCTATGATAATGTCCGTAAAAACTCATCCCTCCGGGGCAGTGAAATGTTGTGTTCTCGTCGATCAGCCCGTTCTCCAGCGCCGCCAGCGCCACCAACGGCTTAAACGTCGATCCGGGTGCCAAATTGGCCTGTATTGCCCGGTTCAACATCGGTTTCTCGTCGTTGTTCATGATCTCGTCCCAGTCTTTCCGGCGAATCCGTCCCGCGAACTTGCTCGGATCAAACGCCGGCCTCGACACCATCGCCAGAATCTCTCCATTCCGCGGGTCCATCGCCACCACTGACCCTCGCCGCCCCTCCATCGCCATCTCCGCCACAATCTGCATGTCCAAATCCACCGTTAACTGTAGCGATCGCCCCGCCTCCGCATCCGTATACCGCAGCACTTCCCGCTCATTCCCCTTGTTGTCCACAACCACCTGGCGCTGGCCGTCCACTCCCATCAGAATTTCATTGTACTGACGTTCAATCCCCGCCTTGCCGATTACGTCCCCTTGGTTATACTTCACAAAATCCGCCAGATCCAGTTCGGCTTCCGTTACCTCGCCCACATATCCGATCACATGCGCCAGCAGGTTGTCCCGCGGATAAAGCCGCTGCTGCCCGTGCAGCAGTTCCAACTCCGGAAACGTATCCGGATCATGATGGGATTCAACGAAAGCAATCTCGGCCGGCGTCAGTTCGTCCTTAATTAAAATCGCCTGATACTTCGGCCTCGACCGAAACCGCCGCAGCCGCCCCGTCAATTCCTCAAAGTCCAAATTTAGCCCCGCCGCTATCGCCGGCAGATGTTCTTCCTTCAGGTTTTCCCGCGACAGGTACACCGAGAACGACGAGTGGTTATCGACAATCGTTCGCCCCTCCCTGTCCAGAATCTTCCCTCGGGGCGCGATGATCGGCGTCGACTTGATCCGGTTTCGCTCCGCCGCCTCCGAATACAGCTCATTGTTCTGGACCTGTAATTTCCAGAACCCCGCAATCAGAAATAAAAAAACTGCGACGGAAATGTATTGGAAAAAGGCGATCTTGTTCAACGCGAAGCTCGTGTCGTCGTGCAGAACAGCCGGGTCCAGTTTCTCCGGATTCAGCGGATCGTTCGGATTTCCATTCATGCGGGCGGGCATAGTTCGTTACCCCCTCTCTCGTAGTTTATCGAGAATCAGAAACAACGGTATGGCGACCAGCCCGTTCAGCAGCCCGAACAGCAGCGTTTGCGTAATATCGAAATCGATTGCGTGGCCCAGCAATGCCCGCACCAGGATCCACGTGAAAAATTGGTGGAAGCAAAAGAAGAAGAACGACAGCCCGGCCCGTATCGTCGTATTGTCCACGTCAATCTTGATCGAAATCGACGCGGCGAAATAGCCAACCAGCGTCTTCACCATACCGAAAATCCCCAGCGGCTGGTTCGCCAGCGCGTCCTGCAGCAGCCCGATTACTGCCCCAATAAATGTCCCCCTCATCCGATTTCGCTGCATCAGGGAGAAGTACACGGTCACCAGCAGCGGCAGTTCCAGATATCCCAAATGCTTGAAAAACAACGGAATATTCACTTGAAACGCAATCGATGCCAGCGGAATCACGATCAGCCAGACTACGCGGAACCTGGAAATCTTTCCTCGCCGCGGATTGTCGATAAGTCTTTGGTCCGATGTGTTCGACATTGTTATTGCGGGGGCGGACCCGGTTTCACAGGCGCGGCCGGTGCCGGTGATTGCGGCCGCGGCACCTGCCCCGGATCCATATTGAAATTCGGCAGCCGCGCACCCGCGGTGCCAAACTGCACACCCTGGATTTCACCGATTCGCCTAATTTTTTCGCGCAGCCGGTCGGCGTCCGTCGACAGCGCCGGAGTTCCCGGCTCCATCGCCATTTGCTCAGCCGTCTTCGTTTCCGCCGACTCCCCCGGCGGTGCCGCCATCGACACCGGACCGCTCGCCGGACCCGTTCCCTCCGGTATCGTCTGGTGGATCCCCTCCAGTACAATCAGCACTTCTTCCAAGCCCCGCTGCAGTCCCGCCGGATTCAGAAAAATCTCTTTGAACTCCTTCCCCTGCCTCACCGTCCTCACCTGACCGGCCGGTAATCCTTTCGCAAACACACGGTCGTCTCCCGACGTGAAAAACCACTCCCCCTCTTCCACCTTGATTTCGTTCTGAACGTGGTCCACCAACACTTGAGACCGCCCCAGCCCTTTCAGCGTTCCCGGCACCCGCGTCTTCTGCGATATCACGCCCGCCGCGAAGAACGGATCCGTGATCAACAGCACCTGGGAAGCCGACGTGTACACGAACGTCACCTTTCCAACAATTCCATCCGGCGTGATCACCGCCATCCCTCGCTGCACGCCGTCCTTCCCTCCGCGGTCGACAAACACAGCCTTTGAATTCGCCCCCGTCCCCGTCCCGATTATCCGCGCCGCCACCGTCTTCGCCCGCGTCTGCTGCTGAAACATCGCCAGCGCGCGCACCCGGTCGGCCGTCGTCAACTCCGTCCGCAGAAACTGGTTCTCCAGCTTCATCTTGTCGAGTTCGTTCATCAGCCGCTCATTCTCCTGCTCTACCCCCAGCAACAAAATGTAACGGTCCAGAAACCCCATCGACGACCCGCGTACTTTGTCCAATGCCTTCGCCAGCGGCGATACCGCCGTCACTGTCAGCGACCGCAGCAAGCTCACATCTTCCTTCGTCCGCACCTGGTAGGCAAGCAACACAAGCTGCGCGGCGATCACGATCACCAAAACAGCCAGGTTGCGATATCGGATCATGAAGGACTCCAGCGAAGGCCCGGCCGGCTACTCGATAGCAATGCGTCGCAAAAGCTTGAAATCGGTCAACATTTTGCCCGTGCCCAGCACGACGCTCGCCAACGGATCTTCAGCAATCGAAACCGGCAACCCGGTCTCTGCCCGTATTCGTCGATCCAAACTCTTCAGCATCGCCCCGCCGCCCGTCAGCACAATCCCGCGGTCGCTGATATCGGCCGAAAGTTCCGGCGGCGTCCGCTCCAGCGCCACCCGGATCGCATTCACAATCGTCGCCACGCATTCGCTCAGCGCGTCCCGTATCTCCGAATCGTCAATGGTGATCGTTTTCGGAATGCCCTCAATCAGGTTCCGGCCCTTAATCTCCATTGTGATCGGCTTGTCCAGCGGGAATGCCGATCCTACCGTTATCTTGATCTGCTCCGCTGTCCGCTCGCCGATCAGCAGGTTATACTTACGCTTCAAATACTGCATGATAGCGTCGTCCATCTCGTTGCCGGCCACTCGCACCGAACGGGCGTAAACAATGCCGGAAAGCGAAATCACCGCCACATCCGTCGTGCCGCCGCCAATGTCAACCACCATGTTCCCCGATGGTTCCGTGATCGGCAGCCCGGCACCGATCGCCGCCACCATCGCCTGATCCACCAGATGCACCTCGGATGCCTTCGCCCGATACGCCGAATCGATTACCGCCCGCTTTTCGACTTGTGTAATCTCCGACGGCACCCCAATCACTATCCGCGGATGCACCAGCATCTTCCGCCCGTGCGCCTTCTGAATGAAGTAGTTCAACATGCGCTCGGTCACTTTGAAGTCGGCGATAACGCCGTCCTTCATTGGACGAATTGCCACGATGTTGCCCGGCGTGCGGCCCAGCATCTCCTTCGCCTCCCTCCCCACCGCTTCCACTTCGCCATTATTTTTGTTGATGGCGACGATCGACGGTTCGTTGACGACGATTCCCTTGCCCTTTGCAAACACCAAAGTGTTGGCGGTGCCAAGGTCAATCGCTAGGTCGGAAGAGAAAAGACTGAATAAAGAGCGGAGGTTCATTTGGAGCGTAAAATATCTCGCCGGACAGACACAGGGAGTGCTGATACCAAGCTAGCACGCTTTCGCTATTTGGGAAGCGTCAACGCCATTTGCTTCAACCGTGTAAACACCGTTTCCAGCGCCCTCTCGTGGTCCGGCTTCAATCCCAGTTTCCCCTTTTTCAACGTAGCAGCCAACTCCGCCGCCACCGGCTGTATCAACGGAAACTGCTTTGACAACGTGTCCAAAAATCGTGCCCGCTCCGGCCACTGCGCCGCCGTCAAGCCCAGCGAGACATCGATCCATAACACCGCCTGCGCCACCGCCTGGCATCGCTCCGGCGCCGGCGGATCCCTCTGCGTTTCCAGCCTCTCCAACGCCGAAACCAACGAACGCAGCCACGGCTCCCTCCACGCGATTTTCCGCCTGTCCATCTCCTCGCGAATCAACACATGCTGCACCGCGTCCCCCGCCAGAATCGACAGGCAACTCGACGGCCCGCCCAAATAGGCCGGTGCTGGATACCGCCGCGCCTTCAGCCACAAGTGGCCAAACTCATGCGCAATCACGTACGGCTCATCCTCCGCGGGTGTCTGCTTTGTGTTCAGTAAAACAAAGCTCAGCCGTCCCTCCGGCCCCGAATAACTAATGCTCAGCGCCTGCGCTTTCGAGAACTGTTGCTGAAAGTTCGGATTATCGGTGAACTGCTCAAGAATCGCCTGATGCGCCGTCCCCGCCGGTACCGGCGCTCCGGGAGCCATCGCCAGCAAATACACCGTCTGCGGCCCGGTTTTTTCAATCTCCAGCCGCCACTCGTCCAGCGGTCCGGTTAGCAGGAGCGCCAGCAGGAATGGGGCCACGCTACGATGGTAGCAGTTGCTGACACGTAGACAATTTGGAATCGCCGCCGACGCGCTAGCCGGCCTATCCTGCGCCCGGGAAAAGGGGATCGGGTTCGAAGGGCACGCCTTTGTAGCCAATGAAGACGGGGGCGCAATCGCCGCCGTCAACCTCACCGCATTCGCCGTCAACCTCACCGCATTCGCCGTCACCCGCCACATCCGCATCGAAGGCAAGCCCACGAAAGTAGTCAGACATCCCTCGCTGCCGTCGGTGTGGGCCCTCGCATCGGGATTCCTCCACGAAATTGACCCCACCCGCCTCGTCAGGTACGTCGCCGAAACGCTAGCCCCCGCCGACACTTGGCCCTTCCCCGCCGAAGCGGTGTCGTTCGTTTTAGCTCATCGCGAACGCTGGGCCGCGGTCGTCAGAAAGGACTCCCCTCCCCTGCTCATCCCCACCGGCCAACCCGGTCGCCACACGCCCAGCCTCCTGCCCTATCAAACCGGCCTCGCCCACTTCCGCAGTGACGGCAAACAGTTGATGCTGGCCGCCGCCGCCGCCCGGCTGGCCTCCGATGAGAGCAACGATGTCCGCGATGCTCCAAAGTTTGGTCGTGATGCCAGAGGCCATCGCGGGTGACATTTTCAACGTCTGATGCTTGCGTCCGAAGTTGTAATACCTGAAGTGCAGTGCGATTGCGGAGGCGTGGTTCGCAACCTTCTTTGAGAAACCGTTCGTCAGGCGAGTGAAACGGCGCATCGACATGCGCATTGTGAGATTCTGGCCCACCACGTAAGACGTGCTAATGTGCTTGGGGTCAGGGTTGCCGATCTGCGATTCCTTCTTGCATCCCAGGCAATCGGCGGGGCCGTAGCGCTTCTGGCCCTTCGTTGGCTCGCCGTAAATCTCAATTCGCATTGCGTAGTCAACATCGGTCCCCAACGCATCTTCAATCGCATTTAAGTAGGCTTTTAACCCATCGGTGATTACCTGAACGCGAGTGGCAAGACGAGCGGCCAAGTCTCCGATAAAGCGATAGGCGGCATTCGCGTCACGCGATCCGATCATCCAGGACGGTCCATGTCCAAACGTCGCCAGCGTGCTTATCGGTCAGCATATCGGCGGTGACGTTCTTCTGCTTGCTCTCCAATCCCACGGCTAGCTCCAGCCGGAGCGTAGTTGCGAGCGGTGCGCGGCCAGATGCACGGCGCGCGGCGCTGACAGAGGCCTAAAGGACCACGAAAATGTCGCTAAACCGTGATCGGAAATGCGCAGACTAGAACCGGGTGACCGACGCGACGACTAATTCAACAAGTTCCAAGAGAAGCAGTTTATGATGGAGGGACCGGGTGCCGCCAATGCCAACCCGCCGGAGATCGCCAGGGGCAAAAGGATGAAACAAATGAAGAAAGCAAGCCCGCCATCTTCCAAAACGCTGCCGAAAGCATCCACCGGCATCCAGGGTTTGGACGAAATCACCGGGGGAGGGTTGCCACGAGGCCGTCCCACTCTTGTCAGTGGAGGCGCCGGTTCCGGAAAGACACTGTTCGGACTGGAGTTCCTGGTTCGGGGCGCTACCCAATTCGGCGAATCCGGCGTGTTCATGTCGTTCGAGGAATTGATCCCAGACCTGACCGCGAATGTCGCTTCGCTGGGTTTCGACCTGGACCGGCTGGTGGCGGAGAAGAAACTGTTCGTGGACCACGTGTCCATCACGCGAAGCGAGTTTGGGGAAACCGGCGAGTATGATCTGGATGGCCTCTTCATTCGAATTGCCGACGCAGTCCAGAGGGTCGGGGCGCAGCGAATCGTCCTGGACACCCTTGAAGCGCTCTTCGGCGATTTGCCAAACCCGGGTATCGTGCGCGCCGAAGTCCGCCGCCTGTTCAACTGGCTCAAGCAAAAAGGATTGACCACGGTCATTACCGCCGAGCGGGACCAGGCCGACAGGCTGACCCGGCACGGCATAGAGGAGTACGTCTCAGACTGCGTGATTCTGCTGGACCATCGTATCCGGGAGGAGATCTCGACCCGGCGCCTGCGCATCGTCAAGTACCGGGGATCGACCCACGGGACGAACGAGTATCCGTTCCTCATTGATGACCAAGGCATTTCAGTCCTGCCGATCTCCTCACTGGGCCTGGACCATGCTGCGCCTGTCGAACGAGTGTCGAGTGGCATTTCCCGGTTGGATGGCATGTTGGGCGGCAAGGGCTTTTACCGGGGGAGCAGCATTCTGGCATCCGGCACCGCGGGAACCGGTAAAACCACGATTGCGGCATGTTTCGTGGATGCGGCCTGCCGCCGCGGCGAGCGCGCCTTGTTTTTCGCTTTCGAAGAATCACCCCAGCAGATCGTCCGCAATATGCGTTCGATCGGCATCGACCTCGAGCCATGGGTCGGCAAAGGGCTCCTGCAATTCCATGCGGCGCGTCCCACCTACGGGGGGATCGAACAGGTCCTGTTACTGACCCACAAACGCATCATCAGCTTCCAGCCCAGCGTCGTTGTGGTGGACCCGGTTACCAATCTGCTCATGGTCAGCACCCAGAACGAAGTGCGGTCCATGCTCACGCGGCTAGTCGATTTTCTGAAGACCCAGGGGATCACCACTATTTTCACCAGTTTGACCGCGGCGGGGTCATTGGAAGCCAGCGAGGCGGACGTCTCCTCCCTCATGGACACTTGGCTCCTGCTGAAAAACATCGAGGTCGGGGGAGAGCGGAACCGTGCGCTCTACGTGCTGAAATCGAGAGGCATGGAGCATTCCAACCAGATTCGCGAATTCGTTCTCACGGGCGACGGCCTCCGATTGCTGGACGTTTACCTCGGAGCCGAGGGGGTGTTGACCGGTTCCGCCCGGGTGTCGCAGGAAATGCGCGAGAAAGCGGTGGTCACGTTCCGCCGGCAAGAACTGCTGACCCAGAGGCGCGAACTGGAACGTAAGCGCCGGATCTTTGAGGCCCGCTTGGTCATGCTCCGGGCGGAGTTTGAAGCAGAGGAAGAAATAATTCAACAGACCATTTCCCAATCGGAATTACTCGGCGAGGAAGTGGTGCAGGACCGCGGGCAAATGGTGCTGAGCCGGCAAGCGGACTCATCCTCCTACAAGAAGGAGGGACGCGCAAAGGTCGCGCCGACGCGCTAAATGCCGACAACCAAGACAAAAACTCGTGCGCAGCCTCACAAACGGGACCTCCGGAAACCGGTGGCTTGGAATCTTCGGCTCTACGTCGCGGGCCAGACTCCCAAGTCCGTTCGCGCCTTTGCCAACCGCAAGGCGATGTGTGAAGAGCACTTGAAGGGCGGCTATCCGATCGAAGTGATCGATTTGAGGAAGAATCCGCAACTGGCGCGCGGCGACCAGATCGTTGCAATTCCTACCCTGGTAAGAAGGCTTCCGCTGCCGCTCCAAATGATCGTTGGAGACCTGCCCAACAGCGTGCTGCTGTTAGTGGGCCTGGATCTGCGAAAGGTAGCCTGACCCAGTTCAGGAAGGCCATGCCCCCAACGAAAAAAAACAGCCCGGCAGGAAAACGGAACCCCGGATTGGCGGGGGAATTGGAGCAGCCCGGCTCCAATTTTCGCCAGGTAAGGTACGTCTTGCGTTTGTACGTAAGCGGATCCACGTCGAAATCGGCGCTGGCTGTAGAGAATATCAAGCGGATTTGTGAGCAGCACCTAAAGAATCGGTATGACCTGGAAGTCATCGACATCTATCAGCAGCCGAATCTGGCCAGGGACGAGCAGATTGTGGCGGTGCCCACGCTCGTTAAACGGTTCCCGCTTCCGCCGCGAAGGCTCATTGGGGACATGTCGAACCTGGAAAAAGTGCTCCTCGGGCTGGACCTGGGAAGGCGGGAGTGATGGCTGGAGGAAGGCGAAAAAAGGTTGGCTGACAGGAATAAAGAGCGCTGCCCGCAAAAAGTGCCGGCCCTTTCGCGGCGGGAATTGGTCGCGCGCCTGAGCGAAGCCGAGGAAACCCTCCGTGCCGTTCGTTCCGGCGAAGTGGATGCCATTGTTGTGAACGGCCAAGGCGGGGAGAAAGTGTTCACGCTGCAGGGGGCCGATCATACCTACCGTGTTTTCGTGGAGAGGATGAACGAAGGCGCCGCTGTTCTCAGCAGCGACCACACCGTCTTGCACTGCAACGGCCGTTTTGCCCGGTTCCTGGGAGTGAGGCTCCAGAGCGTCATCGGTTCTTCTATGCTGGACTTGGTTTGGCCCGACGATCATCCCAAACTGGATGCCTTACTCCGGCGCGCGGCCCAAAGGAACTGCCGGGGCGAGATCCGTTTGCAGTCGCGAAAAGGCGTCCCTTTGTCCGTCCAGCTTTCCTTGAATCCTCTCCGCCTGGACAGCACGCGGGCTGTCTGCCTGATCGCGTCGGACCTGTCCGAGATGAAACGCGCCGAGCAGGAACTGCGTGCTTCCAGCGAGCAGTTGCGGAATCTTGCGGCGCACCTGCTGTCCGTTCGAGAGGAGGAGCGGGCCAGGATCTCCCGAGAAGTCCACGATGAACTGGGCCAGTCGTTGACCGCGGTGAAAATGGATCTCGCCTGGCTGGCGGGGCGGCTGCCGCAGACAGACGGCCTGATGCGCAAGAGGATCCGCTCCACGGGGCAGTTGGCCGACAGCATTATCCAATCCATTCGTCGAATCTCGACAGAGCTAAGGCCCGCTGTTTTGGATCTGGGTTTGGCGGCCGCCGTGGAATGGCAGGTCCAGGAATTCCAGGCCCGATCCGGCATTCAGTGCAAGGTCCGGCTGCTCACCCAGGAAGTGTTTTCGCCGGAAGTTTCGACCGCCTTGTTTCGTATTCTTCAGGAGACTTTGACCAATGTCGCTCGCCATGCCAAGGCCACGCGGGTCGAGGTGGTCACACAGAAGCAACGGGACCGGCTGGTTCTGCTGATACACGATAACGGCCGGGGTTTTGATCAGGCGGACCCTTCCCTTTCCAAATCCCTGGGCCTGCTGGGTATGCGGGAACGCGCCGCCATTCTGGGGGGCCAGGTGAATATCTCCAGTGCTCCGGGAAAAGGGACCACCGTCACCGCCTCGATTCCGCTTCCATCCCCGGAGGAATCCGGCGGCATACCCGCCGCCATCCCATGATACGAGTCCTCATCGTCGATGACCACGCTATAGTTCGGCGTGGTTTGAGGGAGCTGCTTTCCGATGAGTTCCACGGGGCCGCATTTGGAGAAGCCTCCGATGCCCGGCAGGCGCTGGAACAGCTTCGAAAAAAAGAGTGGGATGTCGCACTGCTCGACATCGCCCTGCCGGAAAAAAGCGGCTTGGTTCTCCTCAAGGAATTAAAGGCCGAATGGCCCAAGCTCCCGGTTCTGATCCTGAGTGCTCACCCGGAAGACCAGTTTGCCGTTCGTGCACTGAAGGCGGGCGCGGGAGGCTACATGACGAAGGAAAGCGCTCCCGAGGAGTTGGCGAAAGCCATCCGTAAGATCCTGGCAGGAGGGCGATACGTAAGTCCCGCGCTGGCCGAAAAACTGGCCTTGGGAGTAACGAAGGATCTCACGCGCACGCCGCACGAGACGCTCTCCGACCGCGAGTATGAAGTCATGTCCCGTATCGCCTCGGGAAAGACCGTTACGGAAATCGCCGAAGAATTGTCACTCAGCGCAAAAACGATCAGCACCTATCGCGCTAGGGTCCTGGAAAAGCTCGGCGTCAAAAATAGTGCGGAAATCGTTCAGTACGCGCTCCGAAACGGCCTGGTGATTTGAGAACGTCGCAACTGTAGGGGGCCGTCCAGCCTACAACTCCTTTCCGGCATTCAGCCTCACTGTAAGACTTCGGCACTCTCGAAGAATGACCCGGCTTTGTTCGCCAGAAATGACCCAGCGCCCACCCGAAGGCGGGGATGATAATGCCTTGCCCGCCAGCGGTTTGGCGGCGGTGGCACCGCCGTCGGCGTGGGTCACTCTATGACAGCACAAGGGAGGCAATTTTCGAGGGCGCCGGGGTTGTAAGACAAACACCGACAAATCTTTAAGCCTGCGTCCTACGTAAGAATCAGCCCGGCACCGATATTTATGATTGGCGTCAGGATTTATTCTCTAAACAGGATGCTGGAACGTAACCAGACTTTCTCAAAAAGCAAACTGAAAAAGGACGTTATCATGAAAAACAACGAAAAACGGAGGGAGGTGAAATGTGTGTCTGCGAATCTTACGAAGAGGGTCAGCGCGTCCTTCCTGGGTGCGGCGTTGGCTCTTTCTTTAACGGCTGCAAACCTCACGGCGGCGGAAGCGCGTGTATTCCTCGGGTCGGTCGCGCCTTTCGCGGTTCTGGCCGGCTCCACGGTTACTAACGTGATTAGTGCCGGTACTACGATTAATGGGGATCATGGGGTTTGGGCAGGCACTGCGGTCACTGGGTTTCCGCCCGGAGTAGGGAACGGAACGATACACGCCGGCGATGCTGCCGCACAACACGCGCAAGCCTCCTTGACCATCGCCCCTAGCCTGTATAAATCTACCTCCTCGCTTGAGATATCGTCGGGGGATTTCTATCTGGATGGCCAAGGCAACAAGAATGCCGTCTGGATCTTCCAGATGGCGTCTACACGCGTCACAACAAGTGGCCGCCGAGTCATCCTGATTGGCAACGCCCAGGCGGGCAACGTCTTTTGGATGGCCACGGGCGCAACGATGGACGGCAGAGTGCTGGCGCGAATTGGCGCGGTTACATTAGATTCGAACGTTGTTACGTTACAAAAAGTGCATAGAGAATCCAGGCACTAAGCACGGATTTGCAAACGCCTTGACCCACCGTTCTTCGGCGCTCGGGAGAATGAGCCCGGGTGCGCCCGCCGAAAGTGACCCAGTCGCCCGCCGTCGGCGGGGAT
>CAMDKT010000013.1 GCA_945900935.1 Candidatus Sulfopaludibacter sp. SbA3
GCACGACCAGGCCATAGAGCAGCAACATAGCAATCGGAATCTCAACATTGAAGACTGTCGCCGAGAGTTGCTCAACGAGGCGGCTATCGATCTGTTCGGTCAACTGAATCTCCCTGCCGTTCGCGGTCATCGTCGCGGCGACGGCCTCCATAAGAAGCATCATCCCGTCAACTGTTTCGTAGCGATCAATTGCACGATCAACCGGAGCACCGTGATGCTGGATGTCGCGCGAAATCTTGCGGCGAACCCATGATCCGATAAGCTCAGTGCGTCGTCGTGTGCTTAGCCCATCGCTGCATACATCGTCGAGAATGAATTGAAGGAAGAGCGGATGAAAGGGCAGATCACCATAGAGGTGCGCCAAGCTTCCGTCATCCAATGCGTTGGAAAACAGGGCCAAGGCGACTCGCTCGTCGGTGTTTGCCAGTTGTCGCGCCGCTTCAACGAAGAGACGCACCGCGTCAGGTGTCCATGGTTCGAGCGTCAGTAGGCGAGCTGGCGTGGCACTGCGTCGCCCGGACCCCAAGCCTTCCAGAAGCGCCTCGAAATTGCCGAACATGGAGCTTAAATGTTCCAACCGCGTGGTCAGAACGATAGGGCACTTAAGCTCGGCGAGCTGATTGTTGAGCAACTGAAGCCCGTCAGCGTGAAGGTAAAGGCGGTTCTCGTCCAAACCATCAATGACAAGGATGTGGTCGGGTGTTTCGCTCCGAAGCAGACTCCTCAACGCAGGGCCTGCGAGATCCGTGAACGTCTCTTCGTCCTTTTCCTCCAGTACAAAGAATCCATCAATTGAATCTGCGTCTACACTAAATATCCGTAACGTGTCGGCGATCTCCTGACCAATTGTCGCGCCTCCTTGCCGTTGCGCTCGTCGCCCTAGTTCCGACGCCGCGACGAAGATTGAGGTGTAGACTCCACGGCTGGAGGCCTCCAAGGCAGCGGTGGTCTTACCTGCGCCAAACACGCCGGTGAGAAGCGTCCAGCGTGCCCTCGTGCTGTCGTGCAGAAGCGCTGTGAGGGGTCGCGCCGAAAGCGGAAGGACGGTACTGCGCGTCCAAGGTGAACCAGCCTTGAGTACCAATTGCTCTTCCTTGACAGGAACGAGTGGCAAATACACTTGACCGAATCGAAAGAGTTGGTGAAATTCCAACTGCCGCTGTACAGCGCGTTGTCGCAATGCCTCACCAAGAATCCGCTTCATCCGCGCGAAAGCGTGATCAAGCAGTTTCGGTCGCGGCCAGAACTCTGCACGCTTTGCCCGGCCATCAGCGATCAGACTCTGAAGTTCCTTCTCGATAGCCTTGTTGTAATCTGGATTCCTGCCGTCTCCGTTGATCAGAAAGAGGTAGGTATCGCTTGTGTGTCCAGCCTTTCGAAACTTCTCGAAGGATGTCTTGGCGTCACGGATTTCATCACTGCCAAGATCCGATTTCTGGGATGTCTTGCACTGAACGGCAAGCTCGATGTGTCCATCCTCCGCGAGGCAGAGCAGATCAACACCTTGGTTATCCCATTTCTTGAGCGCAATAGCCTGCAAGGTTGCAGGCCAGAAGAGGCGGAGAAAGGGTAGACAAGCACGCTCAAAATCCCGACCGAGGCTCTGCGCCAAGATGACTCGTGGCCGTCTCCATGCCGTATTCCCTGTCATTTTGGGGTAGGCTTCAGTCTAACAGAAGATCTGGGCATGCGTCCGCAAAACTCATCGGTACGCTTGCGTATTTCTGCATGAACGCCGCCACTGCCTCCACGTTGTCGTCCAAATTGAACCTCGCGACTACGGCTCTCCTCAACAGCATGGCGTTCAATCCGGGCGCGCCCCGTTCGCCAAGCAAGTGGTGGGCTTCAGACAGCACGCCCTCGCAGGTATGCCAAGGCGGCGAATTGTCAGATGCCACTTGGGCCGCCCATTTATGGTGGGAGTCTCGGCGGCTAAGCAGCGCCACTAGGAAACCAGCATCAACCAGCACGCTTCTTGCCATAGTCCGTGGTTTTCAGGTATCTCTTCCTGCTCCCGCTCATGCCGGCTGGCAGTCCGTCCACCGAACCGATCAGGTCGGCGATGAGGTTCAGCCGCGCGGACGAACTCGACGCCGGTCCAGCGCCGCGTTGCAAGCGTTCGCGCACGACATCCGACTTCGCGCAGTTGCGCTCGTGGGATTCCGCCTCGATCTCCGCCACTAGCTGATCCGGAAGCCGCACCGTCAAGAACCTCATACTTTGAGCGTAATGCACTGCCGTCATGCAAGCAACGCACAACCTGCGGCAGGCGCGGGGAAGAGCAACGAGTCCATGGTTCGAGACGCCTCCGACGAGGTTCCAACAGCGCAGGTACGTCCTCCGTCGCCGTTTTCCATAATTCATCAACATCCACCGAGTCGTAGCCGTGAATGAGGCTGTCCCGCATGCCCGCAATGTCCTTCCACGGAACTTCTGGATGCTTGCCGCGGGTGGCCGGGGAAACTCGTTTCACAGCCTCACCGATTACCGCGATCTGATAACAGCAGGCGGAGAGCAACCGGTCGTCCTGATCGAGATCAGACCGGCTCGCACCCTGGACGTAGTCCATCACCCTCAAACACGCCGCAAGCAGATCGCTGAGGGTTGCTGTGCCGCTCCTCCCATTCGGCGACATAAACGGGCACGGCGCTGCTTAAGATGGCATTCCGTCGTAGAGCATTCCGACTGGTCTCAATGGCGCGCCGGCTGATCAGGTCCACGCTGCGCCCGAATAATCCGGCAAGTTCATTCTGCATTCTGCATGTGCTCGTGCTCGAACAAGCCCCACCGCGCGTCCTGAGCGAAGGTGACCAGGAGGTCGACATCCCGGGCGCGGGCAGGATCGGCGAGCGTGGACCCGAACAGTTCCAGTTTGATAATCTTCAATCGCTGGCAAAACGTGTCCAACTGACACTCGTCAACAGGCAGCCGCCGCAAGATTGCCATATTGTCGAGGATAACGCGAAGCAGGCCGGCTTGGATCATCTGGAATCCGGAGTCCGTTATGCGGCAAAAGTTCGAGACGTGTCCAGTGTGGGGAGCCCTGCATGGATACCTGCTCGGCAAGTGCAAGGTCTTCCCCATTCGCGGTCTACGCGAGACTCGCCAAATCCCAGCGACTTGGGTCCGGACGCCGCACGACGATTAAGCCCAACCGCTGCATGGGAACAAGCACACCATCCTCGTATCGGGCGTCAACGACTCTCACGACCATGATTGGAACATGTAATGGCAAACCGCCACGCGGAGGTTCGCCGACAGCACATTGAAAGTACCGAACGCGATATCGTAATGAATACAAACCATGCTTCGATTCGCCCTTCTCACCCTTCTCGCGCTTCCCCTGGCCGCACAGGACCGCATCGGCACCGTCCAACTTCGCGTATCCACCGACCGTTCTGATTGGCGCTACGACCCCGGCCAGCCCGTCCGCTTCCGCATCGTCGCCATCCAGGACGGCCACCCGCTCACCGGCGTCAAGGTGTCCATCCGCATCGGCCCCGAGATGATGCCGCCCAAGATCGAACAGACCGCCACGCTCACCGCCGACGGCATCACCGTCGAAGGCGGCACACTGAACGAACCCGGCTTTCTCCGCTGCATCGCCACCCTCGAACAGAACGGGAAAACTTACCGCGGACTCGCTACCGCCGCCTTTCAGCCGGAAAAAATCCAGCCCACGCAGCAGGACCCCGCTGACTTCGATCCCTTCTGGGCCGCCGGCAAGGCCGCTCTCGCCAAACTGCCCATCGACGCGAAGGTCGCCCCGCTGCCCGAATATGGCAACGCCCTGGCCGATTGCTTTCACGTCAACCTCCAGAACGTCGGCATGGGCAACGCCGCCTCGCGTTTCTACGGCGTCCTGTGCGAACCGAAGGCGCCCGGCAAGTATCCCGCGCTCCTCAGTGTCCCCGGCGCCGGTGTCCGCCCGTATCGTGGTCTTGCCGATATGGCCGCCCGCGGCGTGATCACCCTGCAGATCGGAATTCACGGCATCCCCGTCACCATGGAGCAATCCGTGTATGACTCGCTTGGCGCAGGCGCGCTCTCCAGCTACAATACTTTCGGACTCGACAACCGCGACCGCTACTACTTCCGCCGTGTCTATCTCGGCTGCGTCCGCGCCAACGATTTTCTGACCAGCCATCCCAAATGGGACGGCGTCAACCTCGCCGTCACCGGTGGCAGCCAGGGCGGGGCACTCTCCATCGTTACCGCCGCGCTCGACCCGCGTGTCCGTGGCCTGGCCGCCTACTATCCGGCGCTTTCCGACGTAACCGGCTACCTGCAAAACCGGGCCGGCGGCTGGCCGCATATGTTCCGCGCCGACGGCCCCCAGTCCCACCGCTCGCCGGATAAAATCGAGACCACGAAATACTACGACGTGGTCAACTTCGCCCGCCGTGTCAAAGTGCCCGGCCTCTACTCCTGGGGCTTCAACGATGAGACGTGCCCCCCGACCTCCATGTACTCGGCCTACAACGTAATCCCCGGACAGAAGCGACTGCTCCTCGCCCTGGAAACCGGCCACAACAACATCCCCGAGCAGGTCGCCGAGGTCCAGACGTGGCTGCTGGCGTTTCTGAAAACCGCAGGACGCTGAACGCTATGGAGACCCCGTTCCTGGAAGAAAGTCTGGCCATATTGACGCGAACCCCGGCTACGTTCGATGCCCTGCTGCGCGATTTACCGGAAGCCTGGACGGCGGCCACCGAAGGGCCCGGCACCTGGAGTCCCTACGATGTCATCGGGCACCTCATCCATGGAGAACGAACCGATTGGATGCCTCGGCTGAAAATAATTCTCGAACACGGCGTTGACCGGCCGTTCGAACCGTTCGACCGCGAGGCTCAGTTCTCGCAAAGCGCGGGAAAATCGCTCAACACCCTGCTCGATGAATTCAGCGCCTTGCGCCGCCAGTGCCTGCAGAATCTGCGCGCCTTGCATCTGCAGCCCGCGGATCTGGAAAAGAAGGGGATGCATCCGGCCCTTGGACCGGTGACCCTCCGCCAGCTATTGGCCACCTGGACGGCGCACGACCTGGCGCACATCCTCCAAGTGAGCCGCGTAATGGCCAAACGTTACAAGTCCGAGGTGGGTCCCTGGGCGGAATATCAATCGGTAATGCGTTAGGATAGCCAAGAGAACGCGGCGTTGATAAGGAGCGAAAATGTGCGATCAGGTTCATTTTGAGGACGACCGGGAGGACTTCGAGGCCCGCGGATTGGTCACGCGAAAACAGTTCGGCGCGCTGCTGGGAGCGGGCATGTCGATGCTGCTGCCGCAGGTCGCCAACGCCGCCCCGGTCACCGAATCGGACGTAACTATAACGACGCCGGACGGCGCAGCGGACTGCTATTTCGTGCATCCGGCGAGCGGAACCGGGCCGGGTGTCCTGATATGGCCGGACATCTTCGGACTCCGTCCGGCATTCCGGCAGATGGGTAAGCGCCTCGCCGAATCGGGCTATTCGGTGCTGGTGGTGAATCCGTTCTACCGGACCAAAAAAGCCCCAACCGCCGAGGCCGGCTCGGCCACTCCGATCCAACAGGTGATGCCGCTCGCCCAAGCTCTCAACGAAACGACGCACATGACCGATGCGAAGGCCTTCATCGGGTGGCTGGACCTCCAGGCTTCGGTCGCCAAGAACCGAAAAATGGGCACGCAAGGGTATTGCATGGGCGGGCTGATGGCATTCCGCACCGCGGCCGCGGTGTCCGGCCGGGTCGGCGCCGTCGCGTCTTTTCATGGCGGCGGACTCGTACGCGGCGATGCGGCGAACAGCCCGCATCTGCAAGCCGCAAAGACGAAGGCGCAATTTCTAGTCGCAATCGCCGCCAACGACGATGCGCGGGCTCCCAATGACAAGGCCGTCTTGAAGGAGACCTTCGAAAAGGCGAATCTGCCGGCTGAAATCGAAGTCTACACGGACTCCGCCCACGGCTGGTGCCCGCCGGATTCCAGGGTCTACAACGAGCCAAACGCCGAAAAAGCCTGGAGCCGCTTGCTGGCACTGTATGGGAAAGCCCTCGCCTAAAGGGCGATTCCCGGAGCCCGCGCCAGCGGACTACCAGGGGCCTTGGCGCTTTGTAAATTGACGTCCCTTATCCGCAGCCGGCGTTTCGCCGCCGGTGCAGATCATGACTCCCTCTTTGAGCATGTCGATGACATTCTGTTCGTTGCAGGAGTTCAGAAAGAACAGGTTCGCGGCTTTGGCGGCCGCAAATATACGCGTGCGGACTTTCTGCATCGCCGGATGCGATTCCCGTTCGCCGCCGCCGCGGCCGGTTTCCGCCGGCGGACCGATCAGAAAGAAACTCTGATCCCCAGGTCCCCACTCGGCGAATCCGATTCCGGGGATCCTGGTGGTCTTTTCCGAGTTCTCCGCCGCCATCGGCGTTTCAATCTTGACGCCGATCAGAACTTCGCCCTTCTTGTTTAACGGCCACATGTCGGCTTTCAGCATGTAGTCGTTCGGCGGCAGTCCCCAGATCTGCGCCGCGAAAGTCTGGCTGCCGTTCCCGCGGATTCCCGTGTCGAGTCCCGCATGTTTCTCGGCGAACGGATACCGCAACGACTCGACGAAGATCTTCACCGCCTCCGGGTTCTCCGCATGGCACAGCAGGATGCCATGAACGCCCGCGGCCATCACTTGTTGCGCCACCCAATAGTTGGCGCGCATCGCGGCCGGATCCTTGCCCAAAATCGGAAGCGTCACAATGACCGCCGGAGTGCGATGACCGGTACGCGTGGGGCCGGCGTCCACCAGGCCTCGCATGAAGTCGCGCAGCTCCTTCATGTCAAACGCGCCGTGCTCCATCTCATAGTTGATGTAGTCGGCTTTGGTGGCCGCCATCTTCTTGCCTTCGTTGTAGCCGCCGCTGCCGCCTGTGTAGTAGATGGGTTGTCCAGCTTCGAGCAGTTCGATAGCACGGTTGATACGCTTCGGCTTTGGGGCGTCCTGGGCCACAGCTTGCACGGCGGCCAGTATTGCCGTAATCGTGATAACTCCAGATTTTGTCATCCGCTTGTTTTCCTGACTGGCTGCCGACGATGACGCCGTAGCGTGTTTATTGTAGAACAATTGGGTCGGGTGTAAGAACCGGCTGGGATCTTTCCAAAATGTCGCAACGTTTCATGATTTTCTTGGTATGTTGTAAGCCGATTACTGCGATCCTGAGTGTGCCGGGGTTGGCCGCAGTGCAAAGACTCTCGCCCGCCGCGGCGCGCCAATTACTTAATCGGCTGGCCGGCGCGGATTTCATCGGAGGCGCGTTTGACGATTTGGTCGCCGGGATTCAGGTTGCCGAAGACTTCCATCAGGTCGCCGGCGGGGGCGCCCTTCGACACCGCGACATGCTCGGCGAGGCCGGCGTGGTTGCGGATGACGAATACCTTCTCCGTTGTTGTCACGATGGCCGTGGGGGGCACCAGGATCGAGCCCTTGGCCTTGCGGACGGGCCAGACGGCCTCGGCGTACATGCCGGGCGCTAACACGCCTGAAGCGTTGTTGACGTCGAGTTCGACGGACATGGTTCTGGTGCGGGGATCGACGACGCGGGCGAGGCGGGCTACGGTACCTGTGCCGGAAAGACCGCCTTGAACCGTAAACGGGACGGCGGCGGCGCGGACGATGCCGGAGACTTCGGCTTCAGGGACAGCCACGACGACTCGCAGCCGGGAGATCTGTTCGAGGCGCAGGAGGGCTCCAGCGGCCGGCCCGGCGAGGGCTCCAGTGTGTACTTTGCGTTCCGTGATGACGCCGTCGAAGGGGGCGGTCACCGAGAGGTACTGCAACATTTCCTTTAACCCGGCGGCGGCGGCTCGGGAAGCGGCGGACTGGGTCTGGATGCTGCGAATGAACGCCTTTTGCGCATCGACGGCCTTCTCGGCCTGCACCACTTCATTGACGGCGATGGCTCCGGGCGTCTTTGCCGCCTCACGCAGTTTTTGCATGGTGCTTTCGCTGGCGGCGAGGCGGGCTTCGGCTTCGAACCGTTGGCTTTCAATGGCCAGAGCTTTGGCTTCGTACTCGCTGAGTTGCGCTGTCATTTCGGGGGCGGAGAGTTCGATGAGCAGCTCGCCTTTTTTAACCACGCTGCCGCGATCAACGAGGACTTTTTCAACGAATCCGGGGACCCGCGCGACGAGGTCGACGGACTGGTAGGCCTGGATCTCGGCGGGGAGTTTGAGCTTGCGGTCGAGGACTTTGACGACAACGGCCGTGGTCTCCTGCGCCAGGGCAGGAAGGACGAGAAAGATAGTGAAAAAGAGGTTACGGGCGTTCATAGTGGCTGCTCATGGGGTCGTTCGGATCCAGCGATTTTGATGCGGCCGTTCCGCGGCCTAGGAGGATGGCGTACAGCGCCGGGAGAAGCGTCAACGTCGTGAAGGTCGCCAGGACGAGGCCGCCGATAACGGCTCGGCCAAGCGGCACGGTTTGTTCGCTGCCTTCGCCGATTCCGAGGGCGATGGGCACCATGCCGGCGATCATGGCGCAGGCGGTCATCAGGACGGCGCGGAGACGGCCGCGGGCGCCTTCAAGAGCCGCGTCAACCGGCGTGCGCCCTTGGCGGAGAGCCATGTTGGCGAAGGTGACGAGGAGGATGGAATTGGCGGTGGCAATGCCGGTGGCCATAATGACGCCGATAAAGCTTTGCACGTTGAGGGTGCCGCCGGTGAGTTTGAGCGCCAGCAGCGCGCCGGCGACCACGGCGGGCATGGTGAGGATAATGGCCAGGGCCATGCGGAAACTTTGGAAGTTGGCGGTGAGGAGGAGAAAAATAGCGCCGATGGCAATAAGCAAACCAGTTTGCAGGCCGGCTAGCGTTTCGCGCAGCGGCGGAATTTGACCGCGGATGTTGACAGTGACGCCACGGGCCGGCTTGCCGGCTTTTTCAACGGCCGCTTGGATTTCACGCTCCACTTCGCCAAGCGGTTTGCCGTGAATGTTGGCGGTGATGGAGATGACGCGCTGCATATTGTAGCGGTCCACTTGGCCGAAAGTTTTGCCGCGTTCGATGGTGGCGAGGTCGCCGAGAACGGGGCGGGATTGGCGGTTATTCATGACGGGGAGATTGGCCAGATCGTCCGTGGACGTCATGCGGTGCTGGGGGATTTCGACTTGGATTTGGAAGCCGTTGCCGCTGACGGGATCGCGCCAGAAGTTCGGATCGGTAACGCGGCTGGAAGAGGTGGCGGCGATGAGGGAACGGGAGACGTCCTGCATGGTGAGGCCGTATTGGCCGGCGCGCTCGCGATCGATCTTCACTTCGAGCGTGGGGTAGTCGAGGGGCTGCGCGAATTGAAGATCGCGCAGAGACTTGACCTGTTTCAACTCGTGCATCACCTTGCGGGCGTGTTCGAGATTTGCTGGAAGGGCCGGACCTTGCATGGCAACTTCGATGGGCGTGGGTGAGCCGAAGGAGAAGACTTCCGAGACGATATCACCGGGCTCGAAAGAGACGGTCGTGTCCTTGAGTTCGCGGGCGAAGGACTCGCGGAGTTTTTCGTTGAGCTCTTCGCCGCGGAGCGTGGCGGAGGGTTTCAGTTGGACTTGGAGGACGGCTTCGTGGGGGCCGGAGGTCCATAGATAAAGGGTGTTGATGGGGTAGCTGGGGGGTTGAACGCCGATGAAGCCGGAGCTGATGGCGACGTGTTCCTTGCCCACCAGGCGCTCGACAATTTCCAGGGCGCGGATGGCGGCGAGTTCCGTTCGCTCAATGCGCGTGCCGGTGGCGGCGCGGATGCGGAACTTGAACTGGCCGGTGTCAACCAGGGGGAAGATCTCTTTGCCCATCGCGGGGAGGAGCCAATAGACCAGGCCTGTTGTTACGAGGATGAAGACGGGAGCCACGACCCAGCGGGCTTTGATTACGGCGGAAAGATACGCGCTGTACGTTGATTTTAACCAGGAGGCTTCGTCCGCCGAAGCTGAGCGCATGAGCCATGTGGAGAGGACGGGGACGAGCGTTGACGAGAGCAGATAGGACGCAATCATCGCGAGGCCGACGGAGAGGGCAAGGGGGACGAAAAGCTGGCGGGCGACGCCGGTCATGAAGAACGACGGGAGGAAGACGGCGAGGATAGTTAGCATCGACACCCAGCGGGCGAGCGCGGTTTTGGATGCCGCGTCGACAACGGAACGGGCACGGCTAAGGCCATCGGCCATGTGGGAGTGGATGTTTTCGATCTCGACAGTGGCCTCGTCGACAAGGACGCCGACGGCGAGGGCGAGACCGCCGAGGGTCATGATATTGAGCGTTTGGCCGAAAGCCCAGAGGCCGATGACGGCGGCGAGGAGCGATACGGGAATGGTCGCGACGACGATGAGGCTGCTGCGCCAGTCGCGGAGGAAGAGCAGCACCATGAGGGCCGTGAGCAGCGCGCCGAGCGCGGCTTCATTGACGAGAGAACGGAGGGCGCTGGTGACGAAGCGGGATTGATCGAACTCGACGCGGACATCGACATCTTCAGGGCAAACGGCCTTAAACGCGGGGATGCTTTCCCGGACGCGGCGGATGACGTCGAGCGTGGAGGCGCCGGCGCGCTTGGTGATCTGCATGTAGACGGTGCGCTTGCCGTTTACGTGAGCGTAGGCGGTGATAATATCTGTGCCGTTTTCGACGGTGGCGATATCGCGGAGGAAAACGGGGGGCGATTCGCCGGGGCGAAGCGGGGCCGAGAGGATGTCCGGCAAATGACCGCCGAGAGCGGAGTTCGACTGCACCAGGTTGTTGAGATCGCCGATGCGGATGTTGCCGGCGGGCTGGACGGAGCTGGCGCGGTTGACGACTCGGATAGCCTCTTCCGGCGAGATGTGGTGGGTGCGCATCTTGTCGGGATCGAGGCGGACAACGATGGCGCGCTGGTTGCCGCCAAAGGGAGGCGGCGCGGAGACGCCGGGGAGAGTGGCGAACAGCGGCCGGACGCGATTGAGGGCGATGTCCTGCATCTCGGCGGGCGAACGCGAGGCGCTGGAGAAGATCAATTGGCCGACCGGCAAGCTGCCGCCATCGAATCTTGTTATGAACGGGCCGACGACGCCGGGGGGCATGAACGCTCGTGACCGGTTGACATAGCCGACCACCTGCCCCATTGCCTGATCCATTTCGGTGCCGGGGTGGAAGACGAGCTTCATCAGCGACGCGCCCTGAATGTTCTTCGATTCGACGTGTTCAATTCCGGCGATGTAAAGGAAGTGATACTCGTAGTAATAGGTGAGATAACCTTCCATCTGCGCGGGATCCATGCCGCCGTATGGCTGAGCGACGTAGATGGTGGGCGCGCCGAGCGACGGGAAGATGTCGATGGGCATGCGGGTGACGGCGAGGCCGGCCGCGAGCACGACGGAGAGCACGGCGACCAGGACCGTGACGGGCCGGCGGAGGGCGGTGAGGATCAGCCACATGGTTAGGGTAGCCTCGCAAGCAATGGGGCGAGATCGCCTTGGGTGTAGGCGACGGCGAGTTCGGCGCGCCAGACGGAGAGGCGGGCGAGTGCGGCGTCGATTTCGGATTGCGTGAGCTGGCGTTGTGCGTCAGAGACTTCGAGCAGAGTACCGAGGCCGGCGCGGTAGCGGGCCTGTGTTTGTTCAAGCACGGACCGCAGCGACTGTACCTGGCGTGGGGCAATGGCGGCGATGCGGCGGGCGCCATCGAGTTGCGCGTTGGCTTGGCCGAGCCGGCCGCTGAGTTCGCGTTCAATTAATTCGCGGCGGGACTGTTCGCGGGTTTGGCGTTGCAATTCGATTTCCTTGCGGGCGCGAAGTTGGTGGTAATCGAGCAATGGAATCGTGGCCGTAAAGCCGAGAGCCCAATTGCCGTGATCGGGATAGAGCCCGCTGCCGAAGCCGCCGAAGGGGCCGGTGACGCGCGCGCCGGAGCCGCGGCCGAAAGCGGCGCCCTGGATGGAGAACTTGGGATACCAGCCCTTATCGATGAACTTCAGGCGGGCAATGATTTCTTCGATGGAGCGCTGCTGTTCCAGGAGTTGGGGGTGGGCGGCGGTGATTTTGCTGTGCGCGGGCGCGGGAGCTTCTGATTTGAGGAATGGTTCGGCGTCGAGATTTTTAATAGGCGCGCCGACGTACTGTTCAAGCAGCGCCTTGGCTTGGGCGACGGACTGTTCGGCGCGGATGATCTGAGTCTCGACGAGGATGGATTCGGCCTGGATGCGGGCGAGGTCGGCGCCGGGCCGGAGTTCGGCCTTGGTGAGGGCTTCGATGATGACTTCGAATTCTTTGTAGCGGGTGATGCCGGCTTTGGCGGCGGCGACGGCCTGTTCGGCGGCGAGCGCGGTTAGGTAGGCGTCGGCAGCGGCGGCTGCTACATCGAGTTTGGTGCGAGTGACGGCGGCTTCGGCGCGGGCGCGGGCGGCGCTGGAGATATCGACCTCGGCTTGGCGGCGGCCGAAGTCGAAAGGTTCCCAGGAAACCAGGACGCCGAGAGCGACGCCAAAAGCGCTTCGGGATTGGTCGCCATCGATTTGGGGACCGGAGATGGGTGGGATTGCTGCGTTGGGCAGCAGCAGGCCGAAGACGTTATTGGCGGTGGCGCGATTGACTTGGGCGATGCCATCGACGCGCGGGAGAAACGCGGTGCGGGCGAGGGAAATGGCGGCGGCGGCTTCGTTGACTTGATCGCGGGAAATCTGGATGGACGGATAGCGCTCGGAGGCGCGTTGGACGGCGTCCTTCAACGAGAGAGGAGCGTCCTGAGCGAGGCTGGACAGCGCGAGGGCAGCGGTAAAAAAGAGCTTCATTCCGATTGATTTTTGCCGGCTTCGCGACAGATGCCGCGTTTGGAGTTGCGAACAAAACTCACGAGATGTTCCGTGAGCGGCCCGGCGAGCTCCGTTTCGATGCGATGCAGCGCCGCTGCCAATGGTAACCCATTCCGGTACATCAGCCGGTAGGCCCTTTTTAACTGCTGAATTTCGGGGGCGGAGACGCCGGCGCGGCGGAGGCCGAGCAGGTTGAGGCCGCAAGGCGAGATTTTGAAACCGGCATAAGTGAAGAAGGGCGGCGCGTCCAGACTGACGCGGGTGTTGCCGCTGATGATGGCGAGTCTCCCTACTTTCCCGAATTGGTGAATGAGCGCGCCGCCGGAGAGGAAGGCCTGATCTTCAATTTCGGCGTAACCGGCGACGAGGGCGCAACTGGCGATGATGGTGCCGTTACCGATGATGGCGTTGTGGGCGATATGGCCGGAGGTCATGATGAAGTTGTCGTCCCCAATAACAGTGGAGGTTTCCGGCTTGGAGCCGCGGGAGATGGTGTAATGCTCGCGAATCTTGTTGCGATGTCCGATCTTGAGGAAGCTGCGATGGCCGCCAAAGGCTTTGTCCAGGGGATCGGTGCCGAGGACGGTTTGCGCGGAGATTTCGTTCTCGTCGCCGAGCGTCGTCCAGCGCTTGATGAAGACATAGGGCTCCAGGACGTTGTTGGCGCCAATGGTGACATCTTCTTCAACGATGCAAAATTCGCCGATCACAGTTTGGGGGCCGATATGGGCACCGGGATGAACTTTGGCCGTGGAGGCGATGCGGGCGGACGGATCAATGGCCATGCGTCTTCGTATCATACAAGTCATGCGTGTATGCGATTTGGCTTTTCGGCTCCAGGCCCCGTTTGAGGGCGATGGCGAGTTAGAGATTCAGCGGGCGCTGGCGGTGGAGGAGGCGGGGGCTTCCGATTTGGCGTTCGCGGCGGGAAGGAAGGGCGTCGCGATGGCCGCGGCTTCGGCGGCGGGATGCCTGATTGTCGACGATGCGTTTCCGGCGGGGCGAACTTTGATTCGCGTGAAGGATCCGCGTACAGCCTTCGCAATGGCTCTGATGATGCTGTATCCGGCGAAGAAGTTCGGGGCGGGCGTGCATGGGTCGGCGGTGGTGGCTGCGTCGGCTACTTTGGGGGACGGCATTTTCATCGGACCGCACGCCGTGATTGGGGAGCGGGCCGTGATCGGCGCGGGCGCTGTGATTGGGGCGGGCTGTTTTGTAGGCGATGATGTTGAAATTGGCGCGGGCAGCCTGCTGCATCCGCGGGTGACGATTTACGACGGCGTGCGTGTTGGCGAGCGGGCTGTGCTCCATAGCGGCGTGGTGCTGGGCGCCGATGGTTTCGGGTTTGTGCGCATTGGGGACGCGTATCAGAAATTCCCGCAGGTCGGGACAGTGGAAGTCGGAGACGATTGCGAAATTGGGGCGAATTCGACGGTTGACCGGGCGGCGCTGGGCGTGACGAAGTTGGGGAATGGCGTGAAGCTGGACAATATGGTGCATATTGGGCACAACTGCCGGATTGAGGACGATGTGGTGATAGCGGCGCAGACGGGGATGTCGGGCGGGTGCGTGATTGAGGCGGGCGCGGTGATTGGCGGACAAGTGGGAATGGGGGATAAGGTGCGCGTCGAGTCGGGTGCGGTGCTGGGATCGGGCAGCGGCGTGTTGACGTCTAAAATCGTGCGCGGCGGTACGACCTATTGGGGCACGCCGGCGCGGCCGTTGAAGGAGTATTTACGCCAGTTGGCGCATGTGGCGAATCTGCCGGAGTTGGTGGCTCGTGTTAAGGAGTTGGAGAAACGGGCGACTTGAAGCTGGCAGTCAGATTCTGGTGCGGTTAATCCACTCGGTGAGCGGGCCCAAGTCGTGAGCCCGGAAAATTGAAAGACCGCGTTCCTGGCGGTAGCGTGCGAAATAAACATTTCGTAAACTTACTTTGGCGAAATTGACTTCCCTCCGCTAAGGATGGCTGGCTATGAACACAAAAATAACTTTGATCCGAGAGTGGGATTCGCGTGGTCGCCGGGAGCGCTTATCATCGACTGCCGCCGAGGCCCCGAATCTCGCCTACCCGGTGACGCCATTTCTGGCGCAGGCGAGATCGCAAGGCGTCACGCCGCGATCCCTGCAGCGGGACCGTCGCGACCGCTGGGGAGCCGTTTTCCGGGCGGCGTGATAGCGGCGGCAAGAACTTCCTGCTGTACTCCTGGGACGATGTAATGCTGGGGCGGTAGCATGGTTGCTAACGGAGCGTTCACGAATGAAGAAGTTTTTGCTCGGCGTATTGGCCGGTGTGTTGATGGCGGGCCTGTTCGGGTTTGTCGCGGTGCTGGTGCTGGCGAAGCTTGGCAGCGCCGAAAAAAGCATCGAGAGAGACTCGACGCTGGTGCTGCGGCTGGAGGGGTCGATCTCCGAGAAGGCCACGGCGGACATGCCATTTGGGTTTCTGGGAGGGGCGGCGCCGCCGACGGTTACCGACGTCTGGAAATCGCTTAAGAAAGCCGCCATCGATCCGAAAATCAAGGCGGTTGTGTTGATGCCGCGCGGACTTTCCGTGGGATGGGCGAAGCTGCAGGAGATCCGCGGCGCGCTGGTTGAGTTTCGAGCGTCTGGAAAGCCGCTCTTCGTTTTTTTGCGTGCGCCGCGCACCCCCGAGTATTATTTGGCGACGGCGGCGGAGCGGATACACATGGTCCCGGAGGATTTCCTGGACATGAAGGGGTTACGGGCGGAGATCACGTATTACAAAGGCGCGTTGGACAAGTTGGGCGTGAAGATGGAAGTGGAACACGCGGGCAAATACAAAGACGCGATGGATTCGTTTACGCGAACGAATATGGCGCCGGAGAGCCGGGAGGCGCTGGATCTATTGATCGACGGTTTGTTTGCGCACCTGTCCGAGACGATTGGCGGGGCGCGAAAGAAACCGGGCGCGGATGTGCGGAAACTGCTGGATGATGGCCCGTTTCTGGCGGATCAGGCAGTGGCGGCGGGGCTGGTGGACGCGTTGAGTTTTGAAGATCAGTTTTTCGACGAAGTGAAGAAGAAGATTGGCGTGGATGTGAAGCGGGTGGGGCTTGGCGACTACGCGCGAGCAACCGTTGACGGGTTCGAGGGGCGAAACAAGATCGCGATGATTGTGGGTGACGGCGCGATTGTACGCGGGGGATCGGCGGCGAATCCGCTGGAGGATAGCGCGCAGATTACGGTTGCGCAGATGACGAAATTGTTCCGCCAGGTGGGGGACGACAACAGTATCAAGGGCGTGATTCTGCGGGTGGATTCGCCGGGGGGCGACGCGGTGGCCTCCGATGAGATTCTGCGCGAGGCCAAGCTGCTGAGCAAGAAGAAGCCGATGGTGATTTCGATGTCGGACGTGGCTGCTTCGGGCGGGTACTACATCGCGATGACCGGCGACCCGGTGGTGGCGTATTCGACTACGATCACGGGGTCGATTGGGGTGATTTACGGGAAAGTCAATTTGAAAGGGTTGTACGACAAGTTGGGGTTGACGAAAGATGTCGTGAAGCGGGGACGGAACGCAACGATTGATTCGGAGTATTACCCAATGGACGCGCATGGACAGAAGAAGCTGAGGGACGGCGTGGATTCGGTTTACAAGACATTTGTCGGGCTGGTGGCGGAGAGCCGGAAGAAGAAATTTGAGGAAATTCAGGAGTTGGCGCAGGGGCGGGTGTGGTTGGGTGAACATGCCAAACAGCGGGATTTAGTTGACGCGATGGGCGGATTGGATAAGGCGATTGAGTTGGTAAAAGTGCGGGCGAAGCTGGCGGCGAACGAGAAAATCCGGTTGATTGTTTATCCGGCGAAGCAGTCGCTGTTTGAGCAGTTGATGGCGCGGGGGGATGTTTCGGCGGCGGGGTGGGTGGATAGCGCGGTGCGTCGGGAGATTCGGGAGTGGACGGGCGGGATGCCGATGGAGTTATTTCGGCAGGGGGCGATTTTGCGATTGATGCCTTATCGGCTGGAATTTCGGTAGGGGAAATCCTGTATAGGAAAAATCGGTATCACGGCACCGTTTGCTCAGCCAAGGGTAGCGTTGGGCGTGTACACTGAAATTGGATTATGCGAAAGTTTCTACTGCTCATGGCGGCCGGGTCGCTCTCTGTCTTGATTGCGGCCGGCGAATTATCAGGACGGCGCGCGCCGGGATTTGCGCTGCCGGACCTCAACTTGAACTACCACGATATTCAGGATCAGCGGGGGAAAGTCGTAATCGTCGACATTATGATGACCTCGTGCCCGCACTGTTTGGAAGTGTCAAAGCACCTGGAAAAGCTGAAGGCGAAGTATGGCGGTCGCATCGCGATTCTTTCCATTGTCAATTCAGCGGCCGATAACGACAAGACGGTCGCCAAGTACCTGACTTCCAACAAGCTCTCGACACCGGTTCTTTTCGACTGCGGGCAGGTGACTGCGGTGTACATGAAGGTGACGCCGCAACGGCCTTCCGTTTCGTTCCCGCACGTATTCCTGATCGACCAGCAGGGCATGATCCGCTACGACATCGGCTACAACGAGTCGACCAAAAGCGTCATGGATGGCGACGGATTTTCGAACGAAATCCAAAAGTTGCTGGCTCCCGCGCCCGCCAAGAAAGCCGCTAAGTAAGATTTTCGAATCATGCCTGCCGAAACACTCACTATCACCGACAACAGGACCGGAAAGTCCTACGAAGTTCCGATCCAAGACGAAACGATCCGCGCGGTAGACCTCCGCAAGATCAAAGTAGACGCTGAAGATTTTGGGCTGATGACCTACGATCCGGCCTACATGAATACCGCGGCATGCAAAAGCACCATCACGTTCATCGATGGCGACAAGGGCATTCTGAACTACCGGGGCTACCCGATTGAACAGCTTGCCGAAGACGGCAGCTATCTGGAAACCGCGTATTTGTTATGGCAGGGGCAGTTGCCAACGGCGGAGCAGTTGAGCGCGTTCACCTCGACCGTGAATGCGAACCTGGCGCTGCCGGAAAATTTCGCGCGGCTGTATGACGGGTTTGGACGCGATGCGCATCCGATGTCGCTGTTGATGGCGGGCTTCGCCGCGATGGCTTCGGCGTATCCGGAGTGCAAGAAAGTTCTCGACAAAGAGAACCGCGCGAAGCAAATTTTTCGCGGTTTGGCGCAGGCGATGACGCTGGGCGCTTGGGGCTACCGGTACCGCAAAGGGTTGCCGATGGTGACGCCGCGGACGGACCTGTCCTTCGCGGCTAATTTTCTTTACATGCTGTTTGAAAAAGAAGCGGATCCGCGGCTGGTCCATGCCGTTGAAATCCTTTTCATTCTTCATGCCGACCACGAGCAGAACTGCTCCACTTCGACAATGCGGCTGGTGGGAAGTTCGCAGGCGGATCCGTATTCGTCATTGGCGGCGGCCTCGGCGGCGCTGTATGGTCCGCTGCATGGGGGCGCGAATGAAGCCGTGCTGCGAATGCTGCGGCAGATTGGCTCGGTTGAAAATATCCCGGCGTTTATTGAGAAAGTGAAAGCGGGCGAGGGACGGCTGATGGGCTTTGGCCATCGCGTCTACAAAAACTACGATCCACGGGCGCGCATTATTAGAGCCGCGGCGGAAAACGTGTTCGCGGTGACCGGGAAGAATCCGCTGCTGGAAGTGGCCTCGGAGCTGGAACGGATTGCGCTGCACGACGACTATTTCGTCAAGCGGAAGTTGTATCCGAATGTCGATTTCTACTCGGGCTTGATTTATGAAGCGCTGGGCTTCCCGGCGGAGATGTTCACGGTGCTGTTCGCGATTCCAAGGGTGAGCGGGTGGCTTTCGCAATGGGAAGAATTGATGTGTGATGAGGATCAGAAGATAGGCCGTCCGCGGCAGATCTATTTGGGCGAAGGGAAGCGCGACTACGTCCCGCTGGCTGATCGCAAGTAGTTTATTAATGAGCTCGCTGGCGGAGGCTAGCGAGCTGCACACGGCTGCGCGCGCGGGCGATGTGGAGCGTGTGCGGGCGCTATTGAAATCGGGCGTGGCGGTGAGCGCGCCGGACACGCTGGGCGGGACGGCGCTGCACGACGCGGCGTGGTCCGGGCATTATGAAGTAGTCACGGTTTTGTTGGCGGCGGGGGCGGATGTGAATGCGCGGCATGTGGAGGGCGGGTCGACGCCGCTCCATTACGCGGTGATCACGAACCGGCGGGATGTGGTGGTCTTGTTGCTATCGAAGGGGGCGGAACTGCGAGCGCGGGACAGGGCTGGAGCGACGGTGCTGCACTTGGCTGCGAATCGGGGTTATGAGGAACTGTTCGTGGAATTGTTGGGGCGGTTTGAGGGGCCGGATGTGGCGGATGCATCGGGATCGACGCCGTTGGAAGAGGCTTGCTGGCGGGGGCAGGCGGGGATTGTGAAGATCCTGCTGGCGAGGGGGGCGGACGCGAAACGCAAGCATCCGCGGTCCGGATTGCAGCCTCTGCACGTGGCGGCGCAAAAGGGCGCGGCGGAAGTGGCGGCGCTATTGTTGGCGGCGGGGGCGGATGCGAACGCGCTCGACGGGGACGGCGTGATGCCATTGGAGACGGCAATGCGGATGCGGTTTGTGCCGGTGGCGGAGGTGTTATTGAAGGGCGGGGCGAAACTGACGAATCCGCAAAAGATGTTGGAATCGGCGGTGACGAACGGGCACGCGGACATGATTTCCTGGCTGCTGCGGCATGGGGCGTTGGTTGGGGAGACGATGCTGCATGATGCCGCATTGAAGGGACATTTGGAGAGTATGCAGGTTTTGCTGGAGAACGGGGCGAAGGTATCGGCGCTGAATTCGGACGGGGCGACGCCGTTGCATGACGCGGCGCTGGGCGGGCAGGCGGCGGCGGCGGGATTGCTGTTGGGGCGGGGAGCGCTAATTGACGCGCGGGACGCGGCGCATGGGGCGACGCCGTTGTTTCTGGCGGCGTCGTGGGGAAGGAAGCAGATGGTGGAGTTTTTGTTGGAGAAAGGGGCGGGCAAGTTGATTCGAAATAAGGACGGGAAATCGCCGCGGGAGGCCGCGCTGGAGAACAGTCACGCCGAGGTGGCGGAGCTGCTGCGGTAAGCTTTTCTGAATGGCCTCCTACAAAAATTTAGCGGACGATGAGTTGCTGCCGTTGATCAGGCGGGAACTGTTCAGCGCGATTATCGGCGACGTTCTGGACAAGATGGGGTACCTGCATTGCTTTCTGCCGCCGAGGATACGGCCGCTGCGGGAGGATATGGTTTTGGCGGGGCGGGCGATGCCGGTTTTGGAGGTTGATTTGGATGCGGGCGATGGGGGGAGAAAGCCGTTTGGGTTGATGCTGGAGGCGTTGGACGACTTGAAGCCGCATGAGGTTTATGTGGCGGCGGGGGCTTCGGCAACGTATGCGTTGTGGGGGGAATTGATGGCGACGCGGGCGATGAAATTGGGCGCGGCGGGGGCGGTGATGGATGGGTGGGCGCGGGACACGACGGGGATACTGCGGCTGGGTTTTCCTACATTTGCGCACGGCAGTTATGCGCAGGACCAGGGACCCCGGGGCGAAGTGCGGGACTTCCGGATTCCGGTGCAGTTGGGTGGCGTCTCTATTCGGCCGGGGGATTTGATTTATGGGGACAGGGATGGTGTGTTGGTGGTGCCGCGGGAGGCGGAGGAGGAGGCGCTGACTCGTGCTTTTGAGAAACTGGAAGGGGAGAATCTGGTGCGCGTGGCCATTGAAAATGGGATGTCCACGGTGGAGGCGTTTCGCACTTTCGGTGTGATGTGATGACGGCGGAAGCGTATTTTCAATTGGGAATGGAGCTGGCCCGGAGGGAGCAAATGGGCGATGCGTTTGTGGCGCTGGAAGAGTGCGTGACGCTGGATCCAGACCACGGGTTGGCCTGCAAAGAGCTGGCGCGACTGTCCCTGCTGGCGAATGAAATCCGGGCGTTTATCAACTGGCTGCACGAGGCGCAGCGGGTGGACGAGCGGGACGCGGAGCCGCATGTGATGATGGCGGAACATTTGGTTGGGAAGCGGCGGTGGGAAGAGGCGGATATGGAAGTGCGGATTGCGTTGCGGAAGGGGCCGGGTCCAGAACTGGCGGAGCGGCTGGCGGCGGCGCAGGCGCGGATTCCTGAGCATTTCTAGCATGGCGCGGATATTGGTTTTCGGCGCGGGTTACACGGGCGGGCGGGTGGCTTCTTTGCTGCGTTCGGCAGGGCATACGGTGGTTACGACGAGGCGGACGGGCGGGGATCTCTCGGTCGTTTTGCCGGATACGGGGGTGCTGCGGATGTTGGGGGGGACGGATTGCCGAGTGCTTTGGAGCGCGCCTTCGGTGGAGGGGATTTCGGTATTGGAGGGAATGGCGGAGCGGGTGGTTTATCTGTCAACGACGGGAGTTTATGGGGATGCGCGTATCGTTGATGCGGCGACCCCGGCGGCGCCCGCGACGGAGCGGACGCGGTTGCGGTTGGAGGCGGAATCGGTTGTCCTGGCGGGGCCATGGTCTTCCTGCGTTTTGCGGCCGGCGGCGATTTATGGGCCGGGGCGCGGGGCGCATGAGTCCATTCGGGCGGGGCGCTGGCGGGTAACCGGAGATGGGTCAAACTATACTTCGCGAATTCATGTGGACGATTTGGCGGCGATGGCGGTGGCGGCGGTGTTGGGAGATTTGGTCGGGGCGTGGCCGGTGGCTGATGAGGAGCCGTGTACGAATTTTGAGATTACCCGGTATTGTTGTGAGTGGATGGGAATGGAGATGCCGGCGAGCGCGCCGTTGGACGCTGTGGATGAGACGCGGCGGGCGGACCGGCGCGTGGATGGCGGCGAAACGCTGCGAAAGCTCGGTGTTTCGTTGCGTTTTCCGAGTTATCGAATTGGCATACCTGCGATCCTAAGGGAGAACTATGGCCGAATTTGATGCGTTTCTGCTGTTGTCGTTTGGCGGTCCGGAGAAACATGCGGACGTGTTGCCGTTCCTGGAAAACGTCACTCGCGGGCGGAATGTGCCTAGGGAACGACTGCTGGAAGTGGCGGAACATTATTACCACTTCGATGGCATCAGCCCGATCAACGATCAGTGCCGGGCGCTTTTGACCGAGCTGCATTTGGAGCTGCCGATTTACTGGGGGAATCGGAATTGGCATCCGTTTTTGACGGCGACGATGCGGCAGATGATGGCGGATGGGCGGAAGAAAATTCTGGCGTTTCCGACTTCGGCGTTCAGCAGTTACAGCGGGTGCCGGCAGTATCGGGAGGACGTTGCGAAGGCCCAGGCGGAGATCGGGGATGACGCTCCGGAAGTCGTGACCGTGCGGCGGTTCTTCAATCATCCGTTGTTCATTGAAGTGATGGCGGAGGCGCTGCGTTCGGCTCTGGCGGAGCGGCCCGGCGCGAAGATTATTTTTACAGCGCATAGCGTTCCGCTATCGATGGCGAACTCGAGCCCGTATGTCGAGCAGTTGATGGAATCGGCGCGGCTGATCGCGGGGGAATCGGATTGGCGATTGGCGTATCAGAGCCGGAGCGGGCCGCCGCAAATTCCTTGGCTGGAGCCGGATATTCTTGACGTTCTGCGGGAAGAACAATCGCTGGGGACGACGGATGTGGTGGTGCAGCCGATCGGATTCCTCAGTGACCATATGGAAGTGATGTACGACTTGGATTATGAAGCCAAGCATTTGGCGGACGAACTGGGGCTAGGGTTCACGCGAGCGGCGACGGCGGGGACGCATCCGAAATTCGTGCAGATGATCCGGGAACTGGTGGAGGAGTATACGCACGGGGCGGCGGCGCGCGTTGTTGGGAATTTGGCGGCGCGGCCTCCGGTGTGTCCGCCGAATTGTTGTCCGGCGCCGGCAAAAATTTTTCGGTGAGAAGATTCCGGCCGAAGCGGCACTCTATAATTGGGAATTACTAATGCTCGACGATAAAGAAAAACTCCGTGCGCTGCAGGCCACGCTTAGCGCGATTGAAAAACAGTTCGGCAAGGGATCGGTGCTCCGGCTGGGATCGAACGAGGCGGTGGTGCCGATTTCGTCGATTTCGTCGGGCTCGATTTCGGTAGATTTTGCGTTGGGCGTCGGCGGATTGCCGCGGGGCCGGATTAGCGAGATTTTTGGGCCGGAATCTTCGGGGAAGACGACGCTGGCGCTGCAGGTGGTGGCGCAGGCGCAGAAGGCCGGCGGTATTGCGGCGTACATCGACGTGGAACACGCTTTGGACCCCGGATACGCGAAGACACTGGGCGTGGATATCGACAATATGCTGGTGTCGCAGCCGGATTACGCGGAGCAGGCGTTGGAGATTGCGAATACGCTGATTGCGTCGAACGCGATTGATGTATTGGTGGTGGACTCGGTGGCGGCGCTGGTGCCGAAGGCGGAGTTGGATGGCGAGATGGGCGACGCGTTCGTTGGCATACAGGCACGGCTGATGTCACAGGCGATGCGGAAGTTGACCGGCGTGGTGGCGAAGAGCAATACGTGCCTGATCTTCATCAACCAGATTCGCGAGAAGATCGGCGTGATGTTCGGGAGTCCGGAGACGACATCGGGCGGGCGGGCGTTGAAGTTTTATTCGAGCGTGCGTATCGATATTCGCCGGATTGGGGCCATTAAAGAAGGCGACGTGGTGACGGGCAACCGGACCCGAGTGAAGATTGTGAAGAATAAAGTGGCTGCGCCGTTTCGCGAGGCTGAGTTCGACATTATGTACGGCGAAGGGATTTCGCGGGAAGGCGACTTGATCGACCTGGGCGTGACGCACAATCAGGTGGAGAAGGCGGGGTCGTGGTACAGCTTCAACGGGGAGAGAATTGGTCAGGGCCGGGAGAATTCGAAGCAGTTTTTGAAGGACAATCCGGACCGGGCGGCGAAGCTGGACACGGACTTGCGGGTGAAGCTGGGATTGCCTCCGATGGCGTTCGAGGAGAAGCCGGTGACGAAGGGGAAGGGAAGCGCGAGCGCGGGATAGTCGGAATGATGCAAGCCATTGCCGCAGGCGAAGCTGCCTGAAAACCGCTCGGATGCCCTCGGCGTGCGGCTGGGTCACTTTTGGCGTACATACCCGGACTAATTCTCGCGCGCGCCGAAGGGAACCGGGCCGCCACCAGATCCGAGTCGCCACGAACCTGCGACGCGACGCGATTTTCTATGACCTGTTTGAGAAACTGGCACGCACCGGCCGGTGACGCGCAACGAAAGCGTTTCCGATGTAGCCTTGTGCTAGAATGGCCAAATCCAAAAGGGGAATGCGCAATGAATAGAACCCACGTAAAGTTGATGCTCTGGACGGCCGCCCTATTTGCTTCCGCCGCACTCTTCGGCCAGGCGGGCACTGGTACGATTTCCGGTTCTGTTCTCGATCCAACAGGCGCTGCCGTGGCCGGGGCGACCGTCGTGGCTCAAAACGAAGCGACCGGATTCCGCCGCGAATCGGCGGTCACCGCGTCCGGCGAATTTGCGCTCATCGGTCTGCAACCGGGCGGGTATGCCGTTACCGTTGAGATGCAGGGATTCAAAAAGTCCACGACCAAGGATCTGACGCTCCAAGTGGATCAGGTGGTTCGAATCGAGGTGAAGCTCGAAGTCGGCAGCGTCACCGAGGTGGTGGAGATCACGGGCCAAGCCGCGCTCCTCAACACCGAGCAATCCTCCACCGGCTCCGTGGTCGACCGCCAGAAGATCATCGACT
>CAMDKT010000014.1 GCA_945900935.1 Candidatus Sulfopaludibacter sp. SbA3
TTTACGCCCCGGATCGCTTCGATCGCTACCCGGGCTTTGAAATTAGGACTGTACTTTTTTCTCGTCGTCGTCATCGACCTCTCCTTGGTTTTTGACTCCGTCGAAATCTTAGCTTATTGCCTGGTCTGAATTCCTGGGACCACTATAAAACAAGCAAAAACAACCAGTAATAAGCGCATTAAATGTTGCTGAGATGTTCCACGCGGCCCGTGCTATCGCCGATCTTCTCCGGCTCCACGCCCGCGGCGTCCATCATCGATAGGAACAGGTTCGTCATCGGCGTCCCCTTCTTGTACTTGACATGCCGGCCGCCATGGAACCGTCCGCCGCCGCCGCCCGCCAGGATCGCCGGCAAATCCACATGCTCATGCCGGTTCCCATCGCTCAAGCTGCTGCCGTACATGATCATCGAGTTGTCCAGCAGCGTCCCCTCGCCATCCTTCGTCGCCTGCAGCTTACCCAGGAACGCGGCCAATTGCGCGACATGGTGCTGATCGATTTTCTGCAAGCGCGAAATCTTCGACTCATCGTTGAAGTGGTGCGAAAGCCCGTGATGCGCGTCCGGAACGCCAATGTTCCGATACGTCCGGTTCCCGCCTTCGCGCCCGATCATCAGCGTAATCACGCGCGTCAAATCGGCTTGGAACGCAATGGCCATCAAATCGAACATCAGGTTGATGTGCTCTTCAAACGTCGGCGGAATACCTGCCGGCCGGTCGATCGACGGCAGCATCACCGCGTTCGGATCCTGTTTCTCTAACTTCTGAATACGAATTTCAATCTCACGCACCGCGTCCAGATACTCGCTCAGTTTGCGCTTATCACCGGCACCAAGGCCCATACCCAGCCGCGCCGCGTCCGCGCGGACGAAGTCCAAAATGCTCCGGTCCTGTTTAGCCAACTGCGTCCGCGCCGCCGGATCGGTCGTTTCGCCATCGCCAAACAGCCTTTCAAACACGGCCCGCGGATTGATCTCGGAAGGCAGCGGCGTGGTCGGCGATGACCAGCAAATCGTGTTGCTGTAGGCGCAGCTATAACCGGAATCGCAACCGCCCACCAGCTTGTTATCCTCCAGCCCAAGTTCCATCGACGGCAGCGTCGTGAACTTTCCGATCTCCTTCGCCGCAACCTGATCCGCCGAAATGCCCGCGTGAATGTCAGCCCCTAAAGTCTTTTTCGGATGCACGCCCGTCAGCCAGCTTGCCCCGGCGCGCGCATGATCCCCGGCCCCATCGCCCAACGAATTGCCGTTGTGCTGATCCAGTCCCGACAGCACCAGCATCTTCTCGCGATAGGCGGCCAGCGGCTCCAGCGTCTTGCTCAGCTTGTAGCCCGCTCCCTCTTCGGAAGGCGTCCAATCCTTCATGATGATGCCATTCGGCACGTACAAAAACGCCATGCGAACCGGCGCTTTTTTCGCCGCCGCCAGTGCCGGCGACATCGAGTCGAGGAACGGCAGCGCCACCGCTGTGCCAAATCCGCGCAACAACGCGCGCCTTGACAGAGACTTTCTCGTGATAATCATCGCTCGGGGGATCTCCTCATCTGGAATGGTACGCTATTCACAATCGCCAAAACCAGTTCCGAAAACCGGTGCTCTTTCGCCGCCGCCTCGCGCCGTACCTGGCGCACAACCGGCAAGTCATAATGCTCTAAACCGCGGCCCAGCGCATACGTGAGCAATTTCTCCGAAATGCACTCGACAAAATAATCCTGCTTCTCCATCAATACTTTTTTAAGCCCCGACGGCCCCACAAAATGGATGCCGCCCGGCAGCGATCCGGATGCATCCACTTTCACGCCGTCTTCAGAATCGCGAAACTTGCCCACCGCGTCGAAGTTTTCCAGCGCAAACCCCAGCGGATCCAGCCGCGAATGGCACGACGCGCAGCCCGCGTTCGCCCGGTGCTTTTCCAATGCCGCCCGCAGATCCTTCGCTGAGTTCGCCGCCTTCTCCGTCAGGTCGGGAACATCCGGCGGCGGCGGAGGCGGAGGCGTGGCCAAAATGTTTTCAAGAATCCACTTGCCTCGCAGGACAGGCGATGTGCGCGTGGGATAGGACGACACTGTCAGCACGCTCCCATGCGTCAACACGCCCCCGCGCTCTTCACCAGTGAACGTCACTTTCCGGAAGTACGTCCCCTTCACGCCGGGCACTCCATAATGCCGCGCCAGCCGCTCATTCAGGAACGAATAATCGGCGTTGATGAAGTCCACCACGCTGCGATCTTCCCGCACGATGTATTCAAAAAACAGCTCCGTCTCCCGTTGCATCGCCGTCCGCAGCGAATCGTCAAACTGCGGAAACTTTTCGGGGTCCGGACGCCAACTCGGGATGTTACGCAGTTGCAGCCATTGCCCCGCAAAATTCTCAACCAACGACCGCGCCTTTACATCGGCCAACATCCGCCGAACCTGCGCCGGCAGCGCCGCCCGCAGTTTTTTCTGTCCTGCCAGCCGCAGCAGTTCTTCATCCGGAATACTGCTCCAGATAAAAAACGACAGCCGCGAAGCCAGTTCTAAATCGCTAACTGCGTGAACACCGGCAGCCGTGTCCCGCTCCACGCGAAACAGAAAACTCGGGGACACAAGAATCGCCCGCACGGCAGTTTCTATTCCCGTGTCGAAGGATCCGCCGTCCTTCCGCCCAATTGCGAAAAGGTTCAGCAACGGCGTAACATCGGCGGCCGTCACTGTACGCCGGTACGCCCGGCTCGCCAGCGATGAAATGATCCGCCGCGCGCACGGCGTCTCCGGCTGACCCGCCGCCGGACGGCAAACAAAAATCGTCTTCCGGCTTTCCGTGTCGCCCGGCCCAGCCGCGTTGAACGGCCCGCCAATCTGCAAATATTCAACAGAAACGTTCGTTGACGGCGGGGCTCCGGCACCAACGCGGCTGCGCGCCGCCACGCCCGTCTCCTGCTTCAAAGTCTCCGTCAAGAACGAAGCGCCAATCGCATGCAGCCCGGCCTTAATCGGCAGCCGCATCTCATAAGTCCGCGTAATTTGAGCCTCTTCATTCGCGTCGATTATCACATCGTGCAACTGCGCCCGCTGCCCGTCAATCCGCACATCCAGTTTCGGCGGCGGCGCTTTCGCCCCTGGCGTCCCGCGGACGCGTACGAGTAATGAATACTCCGCATCCACCGGAAAGTGATATTGCAACAACAGCCCGCCGCGCAGGTTCAGCGGCAACTCATCGCTTGCGTCCAGTGCCGGGCCTTTGCCAGGATTGAACCGCTCAATCGCCGCGCTCGCCTTCACCGTGCCCACGGCCAAACGGCTCACGCGCCGCGCCGTCGCCATGTATTTCTCCATCAACAACGGCGACACCGTCAGCACGCTGCCAATGTTGTCGAACCCATAACCGGAATCGTCCGCCGGCAGGCTCGCCGCGTGATCCATGCGCAGCCCCAGCAAGTCGCGAATCGCATTCGAGTACTCCGCCCGATTCAACCTGTGTATCAACGGCGAACCCGGATTGCGCTTCGCAACCGCGTGTCCGTCCAACTCTTTTTCCAGCCACGAAATAAAACTGGCCGTATCCGCCGCAATCGGCCGCGGCATCCCCAACGGCGGCATCTCGCCCGTGCGCACCTTGCGAAGGATCTTCTCCCACGTCATGCCCGCCGCGCCAACATCCGTCGTCTGCAGGCCCTCCACCGAAACGCCGCCCGAGCGGTTCGTCTCGCTATGGCAGCCCTGACAATACTTGGCCATCATCGCCTGCTGCCCGTAAAGAACCGCGCCCGCCGCCGCCAGCCAAAGTAATATTTGAACCACGTTGTTTCCTGCCATTATATCATTCAAGGGTATGCGCTGGCTCTATTTTGCCCTCCTCCTCACCACCGTCACAGCCGCTGAAATGCGGCTCCTCGACGCCGTCCAAAAGCGCGATCAACGAACTGTCCTGGCCCTGTTGAACAGCGGCGTCGACGTCAACGCAGCGCGCCCCGATGGCACTACGCCGCTGCTCTGGGCCGCCGGCCGCGACGACGCCGAAAGTCTCACCGCGCTCCTCCGCGCCGGAGCCGACGTCAACAAAGCCGACGAGAACGGCGAAACGCCTTTATCCCTCGCCTGCACCAACGGCAACCTCGCCACGTCCAAAATACTCCTTGCAGCCAAGGCCAATCCGAACGCCAGAAAATGGAACGGCGAGACGCCCCTGATGGCCGCTGTCGAAGCCGGCAACGCCGATCTTGTTCAACTCCTCCTCACCGCCGGCGCCAAAGCCGATGTCGCCGAATCCCGCATGAAACAGACCGCCCTGATGTGGGCCATCGCCGATGGCCGCGAGCCCATTGTCAAGGCCCTCCTCGCCGCCGGCGCCGATGCTAACGCTGCTTCGGCCACCGGCTTCACCGCCGTCCTCTTCGCCGCCCAGCGCGGCGACCTCGCCGCCATGCAGTCGCTCATCGCCGCCAAGGCCGATCCGAACTACAAAGCCCCCGATGGCAGCACCGCATTCCAAATCGCCCTCAGCCGCGGCTATGAACCCGTGGCAAAATTGCTCCTCGCCAACGGTGCCGACATCAACGGCCGCGACCGCAACGGCGGCACCCCGCTGCACGAAGCCGTGCGCCAGGGAAAGGTCGAACTCGTTCGCGAACTGATCGCCAAAGGCGCCGACATTCACGCGCGATCCATCCAGCCTCCCGGCATGACCGCCAGCCCCTTCCGCTCCTCCGCCGGCATGACCGCCTTCCTCACCGCCGCCGAAAGCGGCAACATCGCCATGATGAAAGAACTGATCGCCCTCGGCGCTGACCCGAAAGCCAAGACTCCCGACGGCGCGGGCGGCCTGCTGCTTGCCACCGGCAGCCGCAAGTTGGACGCTGTTAAATTCATGGTCGAACTCGGCTCCGACATCAACGAAAAACGTACCGCCGGCTTCGGCATCAACCCCATTCACACAGCCACCCGTTTCGGCGCGCTCGACATCATTCAATACCTCGTCGATAAGGGTGCCGACCTCACAGTCCGCGACCGCTTCGGCCGCACCCCTGTCGAGGAGGCCGAGTTCGAAGCCCCCAAACCAACCATCGAACTGCTGCGAAAATTGACCGCCGCCGACAACGAAAAGCGCAAGGCTATTTCGAAGTGAAGAACCAGCTCTCCGCCAACAGCGCCGCAACCGTCAGTTTTTCGCAGTGAGATCCATCCGGCGGCTGGCGGCGACAGCGCAAACGAGAATCACTTGTTTGCACGAGTGCGACAGGGCCATTCAATCGCATAGGATGGTAAACCTATGAACCGAGCGCTTCTATTCCTCGCCGCCTCTGCCGCCCTCTTCGCCCAGGCCGTTGTTTCTCCGGAAGTCAACGCCGGTGGCCGCGTCACTTTCCGCATTGCCGCTCCGAAGGCAACCGAAGTCCTCTTCTACGGCGACTTCATGCCCGTCGGCACCACCAAACCCATGCAGAAAGACTCGAAAGGCGTCTGGTCCGTCACCACCGACACCCTGCCGCCCAGCGTCTACATCTATCATTTCGTCGTCGACGGCATTACCATGGCCGACCCCGTCAACCCCCGCATCAAACTCCGCGCCCGCACCAGCGCCAGCCTTCTCGAAGTCCCCGGCGACGGCAACGCCGAATGGCAGCCGCGCGACGTTCCGCACGGCACCGTCGAAATCAATTATCAAAAATCGAAAGTCCTCAACGGCGAGACGCGCTGGATCTGGATCTATACCCCCCCAGGGTACGCGGCGTCCGGCAACAAGAAGTTTCCTGTGCTCTATCTATTCCACGGTTCCAACGACACCGCCGGCGGCTGGGTCCTCGCCGGCCACGCCAATTTCATCCTCGATAACCTCATCGCCGAAAAGAAGGCCGAGCCCATGATCGTCGTCATGCCCTTCGGCCACGCCGTCCCTTTCGGTTCTCCGAAAGAAGTGCAAGCGAAGAACGTCGAAACGTATGAGCAGTACCTGCTGCAGGACGTCATGCCGATGGTAAAAGCCAAATACCGTATTAACGGCACCCGCGACAAAACGGCAATCGCCGGATTGTCGATGGGCGGCGGCCAGTCGCTCGGCATCGGCCTGAAACATCTCGATCTGTTCAGTGCCATCGGCGTCTTCAGCTCCAGCTTCCCGCAAGGAATCGAAAAGTACGCCGCCGATCTGAAGAAGGCGAACCCGCTCGTCTGGATCGGCTGCGGTAAAGAAGACGCGGTCTATCCGCGTTCCGCCGATCTGGCCGAAAAACTGAAAATCGCTGGCGTCCGCCACACTTGGCGCGCCACTTCCGGCGCCCATACCTACACCGTTTGGCGTCAATATCTGGCCGAATTCGCCCCCCTGCTCTTCCACTAAACATATGAAACTTCGATTCCTGCTCCCGCTAATCGCCGCCACGCTCGCCGGCCAACCCTCGATACACGTCAAGACCCCCATGGTGCCTCCCGCCTGGGCGCTGCTCGAACGCGACTTGCTCAAGTACAACTCGCTCGCCGTTGACGAGTTCGCCAAAAAGTTCATGGACGAGCGCGGCTACCTCGCCCACACGCCCCGCTGGGGCACACTCGACGGCCCCGACGACGCCATTGAAACCTATTGGAACTGGACGCTCCTCCACGCCCTCGGCGGATCGGATACTGTCCTGGAACACTTCAAGCGCGGCCAGGAAGGCCATTGGAGGCAGTACAATGAACTCCGCACCAAGTTGACCACCCTGGCCGCCAACGGCTCCTATTCCAAAGAGTTCATCACTCAATCCGACTGGTTCCACACCGGCGAAGGCATGCGGGCGTTTCTTCTCCAAGGCCTCTCCGAGCCGAACAACGAACTCTACCGCCAACGCATGAAACGCTTCGCGGCGATGTATATCGGCGAGGACCCCGAAGCACCCAATTACGATAAGGAAAAGAAAATCCTCAGAAGCATGTGGACCGGCAGCAAAGGCCCGATGCTCCGCAAAGCGACGACCTACGACTGGGTGGGCGATCCCGTTCCCGGCACCTTTCACTTACTTCACAACCCCGCCGGCCGCGGCAAAATGCTCGACCTCGAAGCTAACTACAAGAAGATGCTTGCCCACTGCGACGAGTACCTCGACAGCATCGGCGACAACTTCCTCAACCTCGCATCCACCATCCTCGGCCTCAATGCCTACGCCCTCACCGGCGAGGAAAAATACCGGCAATGGGCGCTTGATTACATGGGCGCGTGGAAGCAGCGCGCGGCTGAAACCGGGGGCATGATTCCCAGCGCCATTGGTCTCGATGGCAAGCTCGGCGGGGAGCACAAAGGGCAATGGTGGAAGGGAACCTACGGGTGGAACTTCACCATCTTCGACGGCGAACTCGAACAGATCGCCCACCGCAACTACTACACCGATGGCACGTGGCCCGGCTTCGGCAACGCGCTCCTGCTCAGCGGCGACCAGAGCTACGTCGACGTTTTGCGCAAGCAGATGGACCTCGTCTACGCCCAGAAGAAAGTGGAGAATGGCCGCACGCTGCTGCCCCAGATGTACGGCGATCCGCGCGGCTACAAGTTCGACGGCAAGCCCGAGTGGTATCACTTCACCAACCGCTTGCACACCGACCGTCTGGCCGAGATTTACTTCTGGTCCATGAACCGCAAAGATCTGGAGCGCGTGCCCATCGCCACGTCCTTCGAAGTGAGCACCGGACGCGGCGGCTACAGTGAAGCGGACCGCACCGCGCCGTGGCTCGGCTATCTCGACGGCAAGATCCCCGACTTCCCGGAGAAGGCGCTGCAAAGCGACATCAGCCGCGTTCGCCAGCGTGTAGAAATGATTCGCAATGACGGCACCACCGCCGATTCCCGCCTCGCCGATTACCTCCTCGATCTGAATCCGGCCACCACTAACGCGCTGACAAATCTGACCATGGGCGGCTATTTCTCCAACGGCCGCATCTGGGTGCTGCACAGCCGCTTCCGCTACTTCGATCCGATGAAGCGCCGCGCCGGTCTGCCCGAAGATGTTGGCGCCCTGGTGGAAAAACTCGGTGCCGATTCAGCCACGCTGACCCTCGTCAACACCAATCAAATCGAGCCTCGCGAAGTGGTTGTGCAAGCCGGCGGTTACGGCGAGCATCGTTTTAACGGCGTGACCATAGCCGGCAAAACCACAGCCATCCAGGGCCCGGTGATGACCGTGCGCCTGGAGCCCGGCGCTGGCACGAAGCTCGAATTCCAGATGACCCGCTACGCCAACAAGCCGACCTTCGCTTTCCCTTGGGACCGCGCGTGGTACCCGGCTAAATAAGCCTGTGGAAAAGTGGTGCCTGGCACCACTTTTCCACAGAAAAAAGACAAACGTTACGCGTACAGCGCCTCCATTCGATCCAGGAAGGCGGCCACGCCCGGCTCGCCTTCCCCCGGCGCCCACGCGGCGAAATCCTTGTCGCTCGCCGCTTCCCACGGCCCCGGTTTCACTTCGTAGCAAACGCTAACATCGGATAGCGCGACGACCGTATGCCAGACGCCGGGCTCCAAGTCGATTCCGCGAACCGGGCCTGCCGAATCGAGTTCGTAAAATGCGCTAACGCCGCCGCCGTCATCAAAACAGACAATCCCAACGCGCCCGGTCAGCGGCAGAAAGGCTTCGCTTTTCGGCGGTGTCACGTGCCGGTGCGGCCGCACGTAAGTTCCGCGCAGCAGCACGTTCAACATGCGGTGCGGATTGTCGCCCGGCCCGTCGTGAAAGTTGTGATTCATACGCCGTCGGGGCGACGCGGCCGCCCGCGATTCCAGCTCGCCGAAAAGGTCTGTTGTGATCAATTGAACGCCTACCATACCTCTAGCGTAGCTGGATGAAGATGTGATAACGTACCTCCAAAGGACTGCTTCAAATGAGAAATAGAATTGCCCTCCTGTGCCCCCTCCTATGCCTCAGTCTAAGCGCTTTGTTCGCGCAGAGCGAACGCGGGAATATCACAGGCATTGTTACCGATCCCACCGGGGCCGCCGTCGCCGGCGCGCAATTGACGCTCATACACCGCGACACCAACACCCCCACCAAAGCCGTAAGTACCGGTTCGGGCGAATACAACTTGCCGAATCTCATTCCCGGCTCTTACAGAATGGAAGTCTCCGCCCCCGGCTTCAAGCGATTCCTCCAACAGAACCTAACGGTTTCCGCCGGCGGCACCGTCCGCGTTGACGCCACGCTACAGCTTGGGCAAGTCTCCGAATCCATCGAAATCACCACCGCCGCGGCCACCATCCAAACGGAAAACGCCAAGGTCACAACGCTCGTCGAAAACAAGCTCGTCGACGAACTGCCCCTCGTCGTCGCCGGCTCCATGCGCAGTCCGTTCAATCTCGTCGCCGTCGCCGCCGAAGCAAAAGGCAGCGGGCAGAATCTTTCTCTCGGGGGCGGCCAGGCCGCGCAATGGGACGCCACTCTCGACGGCCATTCGGTAGGCACCAACCGCTCAGGCGACACCGCCGAGGCGGCGCTCAATACCCCCTCCGTCGAAGCCCTCACCGAATTCACCGTCGACACCAACGGCTTCAAAGCGGAGTATGGCCAGGCAGGCGGCGGCGTGATGACTTTCGCCTCCAAATCCGGAACCAACGCCTTTCACGGATCGGCCTACGACTTCCTGCGCAATGACAAGCTCGACGCCCGCGGCTTCTTCGCCCGCACCCGATCCATCTACCGGCAGAACGATTTCGGCTTCACCGCCGCCGGCCCTGTGCGCATTCCCAAACTCTACGATGGCCGCAACAAGACCTTCTTCTTCACTTCCTTCGAAGGTTTCCGAAATCGCGTCGGTGCCAACGCTTCCATCCTTTCCGTTCCCACGCCGGAAATGTACAACGGCGACTTCAGCAGATGGGTGAACCAGAACAACCAGTTGCTCACCATCTATAATCCCGCCACCACGCGCGCGAATCCCAGCGGCATCGGATCCATTCGCGATCCCTTCCCCAACAACCAGATTCCGCAAAGCGCATTCTCCCCCCTCGCCGGCAAGATCGCGGCGTTCGGTAAAAGCGTTGCCCCCAATCGCGGCTTCGCTCCGGGCACCAGCGGCTATGTACGCCAGAACTACATCGTCTCCGGCGGCACCCTCGTCACCCCGACCGACAAGTGGAGCGTGAAAGCCGATCAGAACTTCGGAGCCAATCACCGCGTCGCATTCCTTTGGAACCTCACCACCTTCCGCAACAAGCCCGGCCCGGCGGGCCCTCCCGGACTGCCCGAACCGCTGTGGAACGGCCAGCTTCAAGCCTGGGATACCGAAGCCTTCCGCTGGAGTCACGACTGGACCATCTCCCCGTCCATGGTCAATCACTTCTCCTTCGCCTTCAACCGCTTCATCAAGGACAGCTTCTCCGCAAACGTGGGCAAGGGCTGGAAGGACAAGATTTGCATCAAAAACGTCATCGATTGCGACAACAACTTCCCCACCATCAACTTCACCGAGTTCACCGCCTGGGGCTCGCCATCCAACAATGGAACGCTGCAACCCGGCTGGGGTATTAAGAACGACTTAAGCTACGTCCGCGGATCGCACACGTGGAAATTCGGCTTCCAACACCAGAATCAAACTGCCAACGGCGTCGGCCAGCAGGACATCTCCGGCCGCGCCGATTTCAACTTCCTCGGCACCAGCGTTCCCGGCGCCACATCCTTCACCAGCGGCAGTTCCTTCGCCAGCTTCCTGCTCGGCGATGCCCACTTGGGCCGTACCGAGACGCCGCGGGAAGTGGCGCAGAACTACCCCTACTTCGGCTTCTACGTTCAGGATGATTGGCGCATCACCCGCAAGCTGGTGCTGAACCTGGGCATTCGTTACGACTTCACGATGCCCCCGACGAACAAAAAAGACGAGTACTCCGACTTCAACCCGACCCGTCCCAACCCGGCCGCCAATAACTTCCCCGGCGCCCTTTGGTTCGCCGGCTTCGGCCCCGGCCGTGAGAACACCCGAAGCTTGGTTCCCGGCTGGTACGGCGGCATCGGTCCGCGCATCGGCCTAGCCTATTCGCCGGACTCGAAGACCTCCATCCGTACCGCCTTCGGCCGGTCTTTCTCCCGCATTACCGCCGTCCAGGGCAGCGGCCACTTCGCCGGCTTCATCGGTCAATGGGCCTTCCAGAACACCTCGCAGGGAATTCAGCCGACCTTTAAGCTCGACCAAGGGCTCCCGGCTTACGCCCTTCCGCCCTCCATCAATCCGAGCTTCCAAAATGGTCAGGATGTCGACTTCTGGAACGGCCAGGACGCCACCCGCGCCCCGGAATCGCTCTTCTGGACCTTGACCACGCAGCGCCAGATCGCCGCCAATACCGTTCTCGAAATCGGCTACAACGCCAACGTCGGGACGCATTTACAATCCGGCATTCTACGCATGAACCAAATAGATACGGCCATCTTTAACCGCCTCGTGGGCCAGTTGGGCCGCGCTCCGGCGATCGCCATGCTCACAGGGTCCTTCAGCGCTCCCGCTGCCGTCGCGGCCGGTGTACGCGCCCCGTATGCGAGATTCACCGGCACCGCCAATCAGGCCCTCCGCCCCTTCCCGCAGTACCAGAACATCTCCACGGGCGGGCAGAACGGCGACAAGAGCGGCCACTCCGCCTACCACGCGATGGTGGTGAAGTTTGACCGCCGCTTCTCCAAGGATCTGACGCTGCAATGGAGCTACGTCTTTTCCAAGATGCTCACCGATTCCGACAGCTACTTCGCCAACAGCGAAACAGCCGCCCAGGACCACTACTACCGCCGCTCGGAGAAGTCGATCGGCCAGTACGATCAGACCCACGGCGTGAAGTTCTCGACGCTCTATAATCTGCCTTTCGGCAAGGGCGCGAAATGGGCGAACAGCGGCGTGCTCAGCCACGTTCTCGGCGGCTGGCGTCTGGCTGCCATTCAGGTTTATAACAGCGGCGCGCCGCTTGAGCTCACCCGCAACAACCCGCTGCCAATCTTCAATGGCATCACGCGGCCGACCATCACCACTTACGAGGGCTGGCGCGCCCCGATCGCTGGCGACAAGTTCGACCCCAACGTCGACCGCTTCCTCCAGCCCGCTTCGTTCTTCGGCACGCAACCAGCCGACTTCGGAAACGCCACCCGGCATAACCCGAAGATCCGTTCCTTCTGGGGACAATCGGAAAACGTCAGCGTCGCCCGAACATTTAAAGTCACCGAGAGCTTCCGCATCGACTTGCGCGGCGAGGCCTTCAACCTCTTCAACCGCACCATCTTCGGGACCGGCAACACGAACCTGAACGCCGGTGCCTTCGGGATCGTCATCGGTCAGGCCAACGACCCGCGCCAGATGCAGGTAGGCCTGAAGCTCTACTGGTAACCCCTGTGGAAAAGTGATGCCAGGCACCACTTTTCCACAGGCTGCTTAGTCCTCGTCGTGCTGGGCCGAGAGCGTCGTCAGGATGCTCATGTCCTCCAGCGTCGTAACGTCCCCGGCCACCGTATGGCTGGTGACAATCTCGCGCAGCAACCGCCGCATGATCTTGCCGCTGCGTGTCTTCGGCAGCGCATCAGTAAAGCGGATCTCCTCCGGCCGCGCGAAAGCTCCGATTTCATGGGCGACCCACTGGCGTAGCTCTTGCCCCAGCTTGTCGTGATCGGCGATGCCCTTCTTCAGCGTCACAAAACAACAAACAGCCTGCCCCGTAATCTCGTGCGGCTTGCCGACAACGGCGGACTCGGCAACCGCCGGATGGCGTACCAGCGCTGACTCAATCTCCATCGTGCTCAAACGGTGCCCGCTGACGTTCATCACATCGTCAACCCGGCCAAGGATCCAATAATACCCGTCCTTGTCCCGCCGCGCCGCGTCCCCAGTGAAATAGGAGCCCGGCACCTTCGACCAGTACTGCTCCTTATAGCGGTCGTCGTCGCCGTAGAGCGTCCGCAACATGCCGGGCCAAGGGGTCTTGAGTAGCAGGAATCCTTCCTGGCCATCCGGCACCGGATTGCCGTGGCTGTCGACGATTTCAGCAACAATCCCCGGCATCGGCAGCGTGCCGGAACCGGGCTTCAGCGGAACCGCGCCAGGCATCGGGGCGATCATGATCGCGCCGGTTTCGGTCTGCCACCACGTGTCGACAATCGGGCACCGGTTGTGGCCGATGATGCGGTGGAACCATTCCCACGCTGCCGGATTGATCGGTTCGCCGACGCTCCCCAGCAGGCGGATGCTGTCCAGGTTGTGCCGCTCCGGCCAGTGGTCGCCCTGGCGAATCAGAGCGCGAATCGCGGTAGGCGACGTGTAAAAGATGCTGACTTTGTATTTATCGACCAGACGCCACCAACGGTCAAACGCGGGCGTGTCGGGCGCGCCTTCATACATCACCGTCGTGGCCCCAGCCGAGAGCGGCCCGTAGACGACGTAGGAATGGCCGGTAACCCAGCCTACATCGGCTGTACACCAAAAAGTGTCGGATTCCTTGAGGTCGAAGACCCACTTCATCGTCATCGTACACTGCAGAATGTATCCGGCGGTGGTGTGCAAAATGCCCTTGGGCTTGCCGGTGGTGCCGGACGTGTAGAGGATATAAAGGGGGTGTTCGCTGTCGAGCTCAACAGCCGGTACGTCTTCGCGGGCGGTCTCGTCAAGAACGTGCCACCAGTGATCGCGGCCGGACTCCATATGAACCTCGGAGCCGGTCCGCTTATACACCACGACATGGTCAACCGAGGGACAGGACTTTACCGCCTCGTCGACCGCGTCCTTCAGCCGAACCTCCTTGCCGCGCCGCCAGCCGCCATCGGTCGTGATAACAACCTTGGCCTCCAGATCCTGAATGCGAGCCTTCAACGCCTCCGCCGAAAAGCCGCCGAAGACAACGCTGTGCGGAATACCGAGCCGCGCGCAGGCCAGCATGGCGATGGAGGCCTCCGGGATCATCGGCATGTAGATGATGGCGCGGTCGCCAGTCTTCAGGCCGAGAGCCAGGAGCGACGACGCGAAGCGGCAAACCAGGCGATGAAGCTCCTGATACGTGATGATGCGCTGATCGCCGGGCTCGCCCTCAAAGATGATCGCGGCCTTGTTCTTCCGGCTCGTTTTCAAGTGGCGGTCAATGCAGTTGTAACTGACATTGATCTTGCCGCCAGTGAACCATTTGGCAAACGGCGGTTGCCAATCCAGGGCCTTATCGAAGCGCTGGAACCAGTCCAATTCGGTTTCGGCAAGCTGGCCCCAAAACTCGGCAGGGTTGGCGACAGCGCGCGAATAAAGCGCCTTGTAGGCGTCCATGCCGGAGACGTTGGCCTGGGCGGCGAACTCCTCCGATGGCGGCACTAACGACGGAAGGTTGACGGGCTTGGCGAGTTGAGTCATCAGCCGATTATTCTATCAGGGGTCTTGCCGATATACTTAAGTAAGCCTTTTATGTCAGCGATTCCAGTCGACCAACAACAATCAGTCGTCGAGCGCCTCACGGCCGCATGCGGCGGCAGCTACACGCCCGAACAGCGGCGCAAATATTTCATCACCGGCCCGCAATGGGCCGCGGCCTATGAGGGCCATTCCCTCTTTCAGGACAAAACCCGCCCGCCGGTCGGCTTTGAACGGGTGATCGAGGAGTACGCCAAAATCGGCATCGGCTACTGGTGTACCCATGACACCGACGTGATTCCCACCGATCAGTTGGGCCGCGATGGGCAAGCCGATATCGTCGGCCGGATCATCGAAACGCTCAAGAAAAATGGACTGGCGTGCTCGATGGTCACCACCGAGACGTTCCATCATCCGGTGTGGGCCGCAAGCCCCGCGCCTCATGCCTCGCAAGTGCGTGAATACGCCAACTGGCGCGTGGAAAACACCGTCGGCATCGGCCACCAGTTAGGCGCAAACTACGCCGTCTACTGGCCCGGCGCTTTAGGCTATTTCATTCAGGGCGCGATGGACGAGTTGCAGACGTTGAAGTGGTACGCCGAGTGCATCAACGCTGCCTGTGAAAAGGATATCGAGCTCTCGGCCAAGAACGGCCGCGCCACGCTGAAACACTGCATGGAAGCGAAGCCCTTTGAACCCGTCGCGGAGATTTTGCTGCCGACGTCGGACTCCATGTTGGCGTTGATTTTCTCCGGCTTGATCAAGCATCCGGCGATGGTCGGCTTGAACCCCGAATACCTGCATGAACTGATGTGGGGCACCGCTCCGCGCGCCGCCCTGGCCCGCGCGCTGATGTGCGGCAAGCTATTCCACTTCGACATCAACGATGGCTATGCCGGCAAGCATGACGTCGATATCGCGATTGGTCTTGTGAACCCGCTCGATTGGCTGAACGTGTTCGTATTGCTGCGCACCTACGGCTACAACGGGCCGTTCAACTTGGACTACAAACCGCCGCGAACCACGTCCCTCCACGGGGTCTTCCATTTAAGCTTTCCGACGGCCGTTGACCGCTTCATTTCGCTCTGGGAAATGGCGGGCGAGGCGATGACAGACTCGGTGATTCAGGGCGCGAGCGATGCTTTAAAGGCGGGCGGGCCGCGTGTTGCCGATTTCCGCGACGCCAAGGCAATTGCCGAGGCGAACAAGGAATTGCTGTCATTACACGAATTGATCTCGCACCGGTTGTTCCAAATTCTGATCGGCCAGCACAAAGGGCGCGTGTTTTCGGTTTAGCGCAGCACGCCCATTTTTTCCAGCGGCCAATAAACAAGCACAGCCTTGCCGTAGATAAAGTGGCGAGGCACCACTCCCCACGCGCGCGAGTCATTGGAAGACGTGCGGTGGTCGCCCATCACATAAAAGGAATCCGGAGGAACCCGCGTCGCCGGAACCGTGATGCGGTCGCGGAATTCCTTGGCGACATAGGGCTCATTAACGGGCGTGCCGTTGAGCCTCACTTCGCCTTCCCGCACTTCAATCGTATCCCCCGGCAGGCCGATGACGCGTTTGATGTAGGACTTCGAGGGGTCCCGAGGGAACCAGAAAACAACCGTGTCGCCGTGTTCGATTTCGCCGAAGCCGAAGCGGTAGACGAACTTGTTGATGAAGATCCGCTCCTGATCCTCAAGCGCCGGCATCATGCTGGTGCCTTCCACCTTCACCGGCTGATAAAGGAACAAAATGATGACGACGGCGATAACGACAGAGAGCATCAGGTCGCGCAGCCAATAAGCCGCGCCCAGCAGCAAATGTTTGGTTTCGGCGGGTTTTTCGGATTGGGGCTGGTCAGGAGTCATGTTTCCCTACTACGCTGAATTGTACTCCGAAATGCGCGCGGCTTTGATAATTCCGGCTTTGAATGAGGCAGAATGCCTGCCATTGTTGTTTGACGCAATGCCGCCCGATTTGTTTCGTTGGATTATAGTCGCCGATAACGGTTCCACTGATGGCACGGCGGCGGTAGCCCGGGCCCGCGGAGCGATCGTTGTTGCCGAACCGGAGCGGGGCTACGGAGCGGCATCGTTGGCGGCGTTGGCGGCCTTGCCCGCGGAAGCCGAAATTGTCGTGTGGATGCAGGCCGACTTGTCGGAAGACCCTTCGCAGGCAGCGGCACTGATGGCGCCCATCCGGGCCGGCGAGGCGGATCTGGTCATCGGGTCGCGGACATTGGGCACCGCAGCCAAGGGGGCGTTGCTGCCGCATCAACAGTTTGGGAATCGCCTGGCTTGTTTCCTGATAAGGATGTTTTGGGGCCATCGGTATACCGATTTAGGGCCGTTTCGGGCAATCCGCCGCGATGCCCTGGACCGAATGCGAATGGCCGACCGCAATTACGGCTGGACGATCGAAATGCAGATCAAGGCGGTGCGGATGGGGCTGCGAGTGGTTGAGATTCCGGTGCGCTACGGCGTTCGAGTTGCCGGGGAAAACAAGGTCAGCGGAAACTGGCGGGCTTCGGCGCGGGCGGGGTGGATCATTCTCCGGACGGTATTCCGGTTCGCGCTGCGTTGAATCGGCATCCCCCGCGTCTGCGGCCCATCAACGCTAAACTGAAAGCGAAAATGCTAACTCGCGAGACCATCCTGACCGCCTTCGCTCGCCTGTCTGAGGAGTTAGGCCGCCGAGGACAAATCGGAGAACTCAACGTCGTGGGCGGGACGGCAATGGTCCTGGCTTTCAATGCCCGCGCGGCCACCAAGGACGTCGACGCGATCTTCGAGCCCGCCGCCGATGTGCGCGCCGCCGCCGATATCGTTGGCCAGGAGCTGGACCTGCCCAAGGATTGGCTCAACGACGCCGTCAAAGGATTCATGTCCCCTGCCGGAGATTTCCTTCCCATTCCCTCCATCGATCTGCCATACCTTCGCGTCCAGGCGCCGACACCCGAATACATGCTCGCCATGAAGGTACTGGCGGGCCGAACCTCGGTCGGCAATGATCGCGGCGACGCCGCCGACATCGCATTTCTCATCCGCCTCCTTCGCTTGCCAAACGCGACCGCCGTCATGGATATCGTCAGTCGATATTATGATCCGTCGCGTGTTCTCCCTCGGTCGCTATATCTGGTTGACGAGCTAGTAGAATGGATTGACTCCGAATGATACCCCGTCCCCACTCACTCGCCGAACTCGCTATCCGCGCCGCCAGCGCCACCGCTTTCGAATATGAGTTAGCCGACTTTCTCCACGAATTCGCCGGGTGCCGCGACGCCGCCATGCTCGCCGAATCGCCTCCGCTCCTTCGGGACCGCTTGCCTCTCGGCGCGGTTTATGACGCCTACCTCGCAGCCACATCTGTCTTCCTATCGGCCTCAATTGGCGCTGATGCCCCTCGTTGGACTCGACAGCCCGAGCGCATCCTTCGCCAACCCTGGTTTGCTAATCCCGGACGCCATATGCGCGCACTTTTGCTCGTCGAAAGCCCCGCCGCCTTTCGCGAACGCAACCTTTTCGTGTCTGCCAATGCCCTTTCCGTTGCCTGAGTTTCCCATGCGCCCACTACTAATTTTCCTATTCCAAATGTTGATCCTGGCCCAGTCCTCCAAGGACTTCGACAACCTGAGCTACCGCTTCATCGGCCCCGCCGGCATGGGCGGACGCATCACCGACGTTGAAAGCATTCCCGGAAATCCGAACATCGCCTACGTCGCCACCGGCGCCGGGGGCCTCTGGAAAACCACCAACGCCGGCACCACTTGGACGCCAATCTTCGAGCGGCAAAACACTTTCTCCATCGGCGACATCGCTCTCGATCCCCGCAATCCCGAAGTCATCTGGGCCGGCACCGGCGAGACCAACCCCCGCAACAGCGTCTCCTTCGGCGACGGCATCTATCGCTCCACCGACGGCGGCAAATCCTGGAAACACCTCGGCCTCGAAAACACCGAACGCATCACCCGCGTCCTGGTCAACCCGCTCAACTCCGACATCGTCTACGCCGGCGCTCTCGGCCACGCCTTCGGCCCCCACCCCGACCGCGGCGTCTTCGTGACCACCGACGCCGGTAAAACCTGGACCAAAACCCTCTACATCGACGAAAGCCACGGCGTCTCCGATCTCGAAATCGATCCCCGCAATCCCAACATCCTCTACGCCGCCATGTGGAAGTTCGAACGCAAACCCTGGACGTTCACTTCCGGCAGCGACAAAGGCGGCATCTTCCGCTCCACTGACGCCGGCCGAACCTGGAAAAAACTCACGGAAGGCCTTCCCAAACTGATGGGCCGCGCCGGCGTCAAAGTCGCCCCCTCAAACTCTAATAAAATCTACGTGATCGCCGAAACGAACGAAGGAACGCTATTTACCTCCAACGACGGCGGCGACAAGTTCACGAAAACCACCGACAACGCCGACATCGTGTGGCGAGGCTTTTATTTCACCGATCTCCGCGTCCACCCAACCAACGAAAACCAGCTCTTTTTTCTGTCTTTCACCCTCTATACCTCCATCGACGGCGGCAAAACCATCAAGGATATCTCCCCCAACATTCACCCCGACATGCACGCCCTCTGGGTGGACCCGTCCAACCCCGCCAATCTCTGGCTCGGCTCCGATGGCGGCGTTGCACTCTCCAGGGATAACGGCGCATCCTGGGACTACCGCAATAACATCCCCCTCGGCCAGTATTATCAGATCCACGCCGACAACCGCCTGCCCTTTTATCATCTAACCGGAGGCCAGCAGGATAACTCCACCTGGTCCGGTCCCAGCCGCACGACAGATACAAAAGGAATCGCCAATGCCGACTGGACACTGATAACCGGCGGCGACGGTTTCTTCGCGCTATCCGACCCCAATAACCCCGATATCTTCCTCTCCGAATCCCAGGGCGGCCGAATTAGCCGGACGAATGTCAAAACTCGCGAACAACAACAACTCTCTCCTTCGCCTCGCGCCGGCCTGCTGACAGACGCCAAATACCGGTTCAATTGGAATACTCCCATCGTCGCCTCGCCGCATGGTAAAAGCACTTACTACTTCGCCGACAATGTTATTTTTCAAAGTCCCGACTTCGGCAAAACATGGGAGCCCATTTCTCCCGATCTAACCACTAACGATAAGTCCAAGTACGGACCCGCCGGCGGTCCCGTCTGGTTTGAAGCCACCACTGCTGAAAACAACGGCACCGTCATCACCCTCGCCGAATCCCCCGCCAAAGCCGGTGTCATCTGGGCCGGCACTGACGATGGCCACGTCCAACTCACCGCCAACGGCGGACGCACGTGGGCAAAAGTAACTCCCAACGTACCCCCAGCGTCCGTAATCACGCACGTCGAACCGTCAAGAGTAAACGCCGAAACCGCCTACGTCGCCGTCGAGCGCCATATGTTCGACGACTTCAAGCCATATCTTTTCAAAACCACCGATTCCGGCAAGACATTCACTAACATCGCCGGTAACTTGCCGCCTAAGGCCTACTTACAAGTCATTAAGGAGGATCCGAAGAATCCGAAGCTCCTTTATGCAGGAACTGAACTCGGCCTGTTTGTCTCCTGGACCGGGGGCGGCGAATGGCACCCGCTGCTCATGAAAAATATGCCAAGAGTCGCCGTGCATGACATACTCATTCACCCGCGCGACAATGACTTAATCGTCGCCACACACGGACGCGGTCTGGCCATCTTTGACGACGCCGCGCCAATCCAGCAAATGACCTCCGAAATCGCCGCCCGCCGCGCCCATCTCTTCCCGCCCCAGCCCGCCCTGCGCCACTACCGTTCCCAAACCAACGGCTGGATGGGCGATCAAAACTACTTCGGCCCCAACCCCGCCTACGGCGCGACTCTGACTTACTACCTCAAAGAAAAAACGCCCGCCAAAATCCACATCTTCGACGGCCAAAACAAGAAGATAGCCGAAGTTCGCACCGTCCCCGCCGAAGCCGGCCTCAACCGCGCGAACTGGAACCTGCGCTACGAAGCTCCCCGCCGCCGTGCGAATCCAGCCCCAGGCGAGGACCCCGACGCCGACGCTCCAGGCCAACGCGGCGGAGGCGGAGCCCCCCAAGCCGTCCCCGGTAAATACACGGCCAAACTCCTCATCGGTGACGAAGTCGTCTCAGAAACCCAAATCGAAGTCCGCCTCGATCCAACTCTCACCGTCTCCCAAGCCGATCTGCAATCCCAGTTCGACCACGCCATCCGCCTCCGCGACCTCGCATCCAATGTTAACGATGCCCTCCGCACCCTGGACCTGACCAAAGCCCAACTCGAAGCCAGCGAAAAATTAGCGGCAAAGGCGGACCAACCCAAGATCGCGGAAATGAAGAAGCGCGCCGAAACCGAAATCGCCCGCTTCGCCTCCGGCGCCTTACGCTATCGGACAATTAAGAAGCCTCGTCTCTCGGAAGAGATCGGCCCCGTGCTCGCCGGGATCGCCGGGGGCAACCTCGCCCCCACCCAGTATCAAATCGAAGCCGCCAACCAGCTTGCGGCCGAATACAAAATCGAAGCCGCCGCCTACAGCCAATTCCGCAAGGAAGTCCTCCTCGCATGGAATGAGGAACTCCGCAAGCTCGGCCTCCCGGGCCTAAGTAACCGTTAAAACGAATACAACTCCGTCACTATAGGCGCAACCGGCGCAACCGCGGTTCCCCCGCCCACCGTGGCCTCTTCAAGAACCAACTGCCGGATAAATATCCCCGTGTCGCCCAGATACACTTCATAGTCCGCCGGATGCGGCAGCGTTCCCTGAATAATCGACTCCGACAACGGGTCTTCAATATACTTCTGCAGCGCCCGCCGTAGCGGGCGGGCCCCATAGCTGCGGTCCACCAGCGTCTTTTCCAGAATGAACTTCGCCGCGTCCGGCAGCAGCTTGATCTTGATCTGCTTCGCCACCAGATTCACGTTCACCTGCGCCATCAACAGATACATGATTTCCAGCAGGTCCTCATCGGCCAGCGACGTAAAGAGAATCACTTCATCCAACCGGTTCAGAAACTCCGGATTGAACGCCTTCTTTACCTCGGCCATCACCTGTTCTTCCACTTTTTGGGGCATCCCCGCCGAAGGCGCGGCAAATCCCAACGTGGCCTTCTTATCCAGGAAACGCGCGCCCAGGTTCGACGTCATCACGATCATCGTGTTCTTGAAATCCACCGTATTGCCGAGCCCGTCGGTCAACTGGCCGTCTTCAAACACCTGCAACAAAATGTTGTAAATGTCCGGATGCGCCTTCTCAATCTCGTCCAGCAAAATGATCGAATACGGTTGCCGCTTCACGCGCTCGGTCAACTGCCCGCCCTCTTCATAACCCACATATCCGGGAGGCGATCCGATCAACTTCGAAACCGAATGCTTCTCCATATACTCCGACATGTCGAAGCGGATCAGCGACTTCTCCGACCCGAACAGAAAATCGGCCAGTGCCCGCGCCACTTCCGTCTTCCCCACGCCCGTCGGACCCAGGAACAGAAACGAGCCAGCCGGCCGCTTCGGCGATTTCAACCCCGCGCGCGAACGGCGAATGGCCCGCGCCAGCGCGTTGATCGCCTTCTCCTGGCTCACCACCCGCTTGTGCAGCTCTATTTCAATCCGCAGCAGCTTCGCCACTTCCTCTTCGCGAATCGCACTCATCGGCACGCCCGTCCAGCGCGCCACCACGTCTTCAATATCGTCCTTGGTCACCACCCCCGTCGCGGTGTCGTCCAGGTTGTACTTATCGCGTAGCACCCGCAGAGTCTCGCGTTCCTTGCGTTCCTCATCGGAATAGAACCGGGCCTTTTCAAACTCGTGGTTCGCGATCGCGTTCTCCATCCGGTGCACAATAAACTTGATCCGCTTTTGTACCTCGGAAACATCGGTCGGCAGCGTAGTCTGCTTCAACTTCACCCGCGCGCCCGCCTCGTCGATCAAATCGATCGCCTTATCCGGCAGAAACCGGTCCGGGATAAAGCGGCTCGACGCGAACACCGACGTCTCAATCGCCTCATCGGTATAGGCCACGGCATGGAATTTCTCATACCGTTCCTTGATCCCATACATGATCTTGATCGCGTCGCTCTCGTTGGGCGGCGGCACTTTCACCGCCTGAAAACGCCGCTCCAGCGACCGGTCTTTCTCAATCGACTTCCGGTACTCCGACGGCGTCGTCGCGCCAATGCATTGAATCTCGCCGCGGCTCAGCGCAGGCTTCAAAATGTTGGCCGCGTCCAGCGACCCTTCGGCCGATCCCGCCCCCACCAATGTATGCAACTCATCAATGAAGATGATGGCGTTCTGATTCTCCATCAACTCCTTCATGATCGTCTTCAGCCGCTCTTCGAACTGCCCGCGATACTTCGTGCCCGCGACGATCAACGACAAATCCAGCGCCATGATCCGCTTCTCGCTCAGGAACGACGGCACGTCGCCATCGGAGATCCTCTGCGCCAAGCCTTCCACAATGGCCGTCTTGCCAACGCCCGGCTCACCGATCAGCACCGGATTATTCTTCGTCCGCCGACACAGGATCTGCACCACCCGTTCCAGCTCATGATCGCGGCCAATAAGCGGATCCAACTGGCCGTCCACTGCCGCCTGCGTCAGGTCGCGGGAAAACTCGGCCAGCAGCGACGACTCCTTAGGACGGTTCGTCGTGATCTTCTCCGACGAACTCCGCGAAATATCTTCCCGTACTTGCGCTAACCGCAGCCCGCGCTCATGCAGAATCTCCGCCGCGAAGCATTTCTCTTCCCGCAGCAGCCCCAGCATCAGATGTTCAGTCCCAATGTGCTTGTGGTTCAGCCGCTCGGCCTCTTCGGCTCCATACGCCAGCACGCGCTTGCACTCATGGCTCAATGGCAGATCCACCGAGGTCGATACCTTCTCGCGGATCGTTGTATGCGCCTCGATCTGTTTCCGGATCGATTCAATGGCCGCGTTCGACCGTAGAAAACGGTTCGCCAGCGCCTTGTCTTCCCGCAGCAGCCCTAGCAACAGATGCTCTGTTTCTATGTACGGACTGCCGAACTGGGAGGCTTCATAACGGGCGAAGAAAATCACCCGGCGGGCTTTCTCGGTGTATCGTTCAAACATGGCTACTCCCCGGCCGTTACATCGGCCAGTCCTCCGTGTTGTAATCGCAAAACCCGGTCGCATGACCGGGCAAAGTCACGATTGTGCGTGACATAAATCGACGTGAGCTGATGCGTTCGATGCAGTTCGCCCAACAGGCTCGAAATCATCGCGCCCGTCCGCTCATCCAAATTTCCTGTCGGCTCATCGGCGAACAAATATTTCGGCCGTCCCACAAGCGCCCTCGCCAGCACCACCCGCTGTTGCTCCCCGCCGGAGAGTTCGCCGCTCCGGTGGTGCGCTCGCGCTCGCAATCCAACTTCATCTAGCCTCGCTAACGCTACCGGCGCAGCCTCTTCATACTGGTCTCCCCGAATCAGGAGCGGCATCATCACGTTTTCCAGCGCTGTAAACTCCGGCAGCAAATAGTGCGTTTGCCAAACGAAGCCCAGCTCTCGATTCCGAAAATCAGCCAACCCAGTTTCCGATAGCGCCTGAAGGTCGTTCTGTCCGAAGTATATCTTACCCTTGCTTGGCCTGTCCAGACCGCCTAAACAGTGCAAAAGACTCGATTTTCCCGTTCCTGATTCCCCGATCAGGGCCACGCGCTCGCCTTTTGTAACTGTCAGGTTCAAATCGTCGAAGACCGTAAGAGTATCATCGCCAGATTTGTACGATTTCGTTAGGCCTTCTGTGCGAATAGCTGGGAAGTCCACCCCTTCAGGCTAACACCTCGCCGCGCCCTTACGTCCGGTAGCTCCCATTAATCTGAATATACCCCTCAGTAAAGTCACATGTGTAGAACCG
>CAMDKT010000015.1 GCA_945900935.1 Candidatus Sulfopaludibacter sp. SbA3
TACCTTCCGAGTCACCGAACTCGCTTTATATCATTCACTTGGCAAGCTGCCCGAACCTGAACTTACCCACAGATTGTTCTGACGAACCCGAATTATAGTGCGGTTACCGCTCCCTGACGGTCGCGGCTCGGTAACGAATTCAGTCCATCGAAACACTAGCAGATATGCGCGCCGGTTGTTCCGACTGGCAGGACATAGAGCGACTGGCTGGCGGTCATGAATAGCCGGTTTCGCCGCGTGGTGCCGAAGCAGACATTCGCGCAGTTTTCCGGGAGGCGGATCATGCCGATCTGCTCGCCGGCGGGCGTCACGACTAACACTCCCGGGCGAGCCCCGGCCCAGACATTGCCATCGACATCGCAGCGGATGCCGTCGGCGGCGGTGGGCGCGCCGGTTCCGGGAACTTGGAGTTGGATGAACCGCTTGCCGTTGCGAACGGTCTTGCCGTCGATGTCCCAGACTTTCATGTCGCGGCCCTGCGCGCCGGTATCGGCGATGTACATTTTCTTGTAATCGGGCGAGAAACAGATGCCGTTGGGCGCGCTGACTTCGTCGGTGAGTTTAGCGATTTGACCGGTCTTGCCGTCGACGCGATAGACCGCTTCTTTTAACTCCTTCGTCGCGCGGAATCCTTCATAATCGCCGCCGATTCCGTAGGGCGGATCGGTGAACCAAATGGAGCCATCGGGATGGACGACGATGTCATTGGGTGAGTTCAGTTTCTTGCCTTCAAACTGATCGGCGATGACGGTGATGGTTCCGTTGAATTCATAGCGGGCGACGCGGCGGCCGCCGTGTTCGCAGGATAATTGACGGCCTTCATAATCGAAGGTATTGCCGTTGCTGTAACCGGCCGGATTGCGGAAGGTGGTAACGCGGCGGTCGTCTTCAATCCAGCGCAGTTGGACGTTGTTGGGGATGTCGCTCCAGACCATGTATTTGCCGACGCCGTTCCAGGCGGGCCCTTCGGCCCACTGGGTGCCGGTGTGGAGGCGCTTCATGGAAGTGTTGCCGATCATGTAGCGGCGGAATTTGGGATCGAGGGCGATCACGTCGGGGTCCGGGTATTGGACGGGGACGACGCCAGTCCAATCGCGGGTGGTTGGGACCGGGGAAATTGGGGCCTGCTGGGCGGCGGCGGCGGCGGCCATGCCGAGCAATCCGCGCCGTGTCCATCGAGTATCAGTCATAGCAGTTATGTATATCGCAATTTCGCACGGCCGCGGTGATAGGATGACGAAATTATCGGATGAATCTTCCCTTACCCTCGCTCACTACCGTCGGCCCTGGCGCGGGACCCAGCATACATTGATCGCTTCACTCGCGACGCCCCGATTCAGGTTTTGCTCAACTGGACAAGCTTGCTGGGTCAGCGGTAATCGCTTTCGGCCAGCGAAACGCGGATCACTTCGCGGTCGTTCCTTACGACAATGTGGCGGTTCGCGAACGCGGGATGGGACCAGACCACGGCGCTCAGTTCCCTTCTCCCGCCCGGTGCTGATGTTGGCTCAATTACTTTTGCTCGCCCGAGTTCGGTGTAGGTTTCCGGCGAGAGTTTCGCCAGAATCAGTTCGCCGCGGTCGTTGAACAAAAAGACGCGGTCCCGATGGCGGACCATCCAGGCTGTGACGTTTCGCGTCTTCTCCACGGTGACGGCTTGCGACTCCCAGACGCGCTCACCGGTTGAACGGCGGAGGCAGCGCAGTTGGCCGTAGCTGCAGATGCCGTAGATGTAGTCGCCGTCGATAATCGGCTGGCTCATTAGCGCGTGGAGTTTGTCGCTCTTGATTTCATTTGCGCCTTGGCTTGCCCAGGCTAGTTTTGCGGTGGCGGTTAACGAAAGCTCCATCATGCGCGCGCCGTCGAAGAAGCCGGAGACGAGCAGATGCGGGGCGCTCCAGGCGGGGGTGGCGATGGGGGTGTTCATTGTTACTCGAAAGGGTTGGGACCAGAGCACCGCGCCGGTTTCCGGGTCCAATGATTCGAGCGCGCCGACGTGCCAGACGACGACTTGCGGACGGCCGTGTTGGATCAGGATCGGCTGGGAATAGCCGGGTTCGGATTCGTCTCCGGACAGAGCCCGCCACGCGACTTTTCCGGTGAGTTTATCGAAGGCGACTACTTTCGCATTGCCCTTGCCGCCAACGATGGCGATGAGTTTTGAACCGGCTATTAACGGCGCGCTCGACATGCCCCAGCCGGGGACGGTGGTCCCGAAATCCTTCACGAAATCGGTGGACCAGATTTCCGAGCCGTCTGTTACGCGGAGGGCCTTCAAAACCCCTTTCGCGCCAAGAACGTAGACGCGGTCGCCGTCCACGGTTGGCGTCGCGCGAGGGCCGTTGGCGTAATCGAGGCCGCGGTAATCAGCGGGCCACTCGCGGATCCATAGCGTCTTGCCTGTCTGCTCGTCGAGGCAGACCGCGCGTTCGGTGGCTCCGGGCGTGTGGTCCATCAGGAAGACGCGGCCATTGGCGACGGCGGGGCCAGAGTAGCCCGCATGGATGGGCACGCGCCATTTTACTTTGAGGCCGGTAGGCGGGATGCGGTTGATGATTCCTGTTTCGGTCCAGATGCCCTGGCGGCCTGAGCCGCGCCATTCGGGCCAGTCAGCGGCGCTCGCGGCTATCAGCCCCGCTGCCAGAACCCAGCCTCCTCCGTTCCCAAGGCGCATAATCAATAAAGAATACCTCATGCCGTTGCTCCTCTCCCTTCTCCTCACCACGCTCTCCGATCCCGGGATCGGCTACACGCGTCCGATTACGCCATACGTAGTGCTTAGCCGAGGCGGCGTCGAAGCGGTGATCGTCAACAACGACGCGGTGAACGACGATGTCCTGCCCAACCATCGCGCGGGGTACAGCGGCGTCGCTAAATTGACGCATAAAGACCGGAAAGAAAATCTCTTCGTTCCCGGAATCGCCGGGCTTAACTTCGAGCACATTTTGGACGGCTCGATTCCCGCTGACCGCCGGACGCAGTTCGAGCCGCGCAATCACCCGATGGAGCTGCGATCGATCAACAAATACACGGCGGAGCTTTGCCAGTCCGCGACTTTCCACCACGCGCTGGAATCGTGCCAGCGATATGAACTTCTGCCCGATGGCGTGATTCAGCTCACTGTCGAAGCTGTCGCGCGCAAGGCGTCGTTTCGCAATGGCTATATTGGCCTTTTCTGGGCCAGTTACATTCACGGGCCGGAATCGCTCGATATCCACTTCAAAACTGCGCAGGGCTGGACGCGCGGCGTGACGCCGGCGCACGGCACGCTCTCCACGCACATCGACGCCGAGGATTCGCGTGTTTTTGTTCACGACGCGCCGTTTCCGTTGACGCTCGTACACAGCCTTTCCAATCACCGCTTCACCGAGCCGTGGTATTTCGGGATCAGTCACGGGATGGCATTTGCGCAGATGTTTCGGGGCATGGATCAGCCGAGGCTCACCCAATCGCCTTCGGGCGGCGGCAATGGCAACCCGGCGTGGGACTTTCAGTTCTATGCTTCCGATTACGAGCCGAACAAGATCTACCAGTTCGTGATGCGCGCGGCATATCTGCCCTACAAGTCGCACGCGCAGATCGAAAAGGCCACGCGGAAACACCGTGCGGCGCTCAACCGGCGCGGCGGAAAGTGAGGTTGAAGCGGTAGGGTCGCGCGCCTTCTTTGAGCGGCATCACGCCGTGATAAAACAGGCGGGCCGGGCCGCCCCAGACGACGACGTCGCCGTGCTCCAGCGCGATACGTTTTACCGGGTCCTTGCGGCTGGGGCCGCCGAATAGGAACACAGCCGGGAGGCCGAGCGAGACGGACACGATGGGCTGCGAAAAGTCCTTTTCATCCTTGTCCTGATGCAGCGACATCTTGGCGCCGGACGCGTATCGGTTTATCAAACAGGCGTCCGGCACGAAGGCGGGAAAGTTTGCCGCCGCGGCGGCCTCATTCGCCAACCGCAGGAACGCTTCGGGCATCGCGGGCCAGGGCCGGCCGGTCTCGGGATCGACTGGGGAATAGCGGTAGCCTTTGCGGTCGCTGACCCAACCGAGCGGCCCGCAATTGGTCATCGCCACCGACATCCGGAAGCCGCCGGGCGTGATCATGTGGCGGAACGGCGCGGCGGCGGCAATTGCTTCGACGGCTTCCAGGATTTCGTCCGGGGCGAACGCGGGCAGCAGCACGGCTTCCAGTCTCACGCCTCCCGCTCCAGCAGTGCCCTTTTGCGCCCCACTCCCCAACGATAACCCGAAAGCGCCCCGTCGTTGCGGACAACGCGGTGACAGGGGATCGCGACGGCCAGGAGGTTTGAGGCACAGGCCCGCGCGACGGCCCGGGCTGCTGTTGGGGCGTCAATCATTCGGGCGACGTCTGTGTAGCTGGCTGTCGTCCCGGCCGGGATTTTTTTTAGGGCTTCCCAAACGCGCTGTTGAAAGGCGGTGCCTCTGATGTCGAGGGGTAATGCCAGCCCCAGCGATGGCGCCTCGATCATTCCCACAACCTGGGCCACGAGATCCTCGAACTTGGAATCGCCACCGATCAGGACGGCACGCGGGAACTGGTCCTGTAGATCGCGGGTTAGAGCGTCCGGATCGTCACCGAGCAGGATGGCGCAGACGCCGCGTTCGCTGCTGGCCACGAGTATTGAACCGAGCGAGCACTCGCCTACGGCGAAGCGAATCGAGGTGTCCGGGCCGCCAGCGCGGAACGTCGAAGGCGTCATTCCCAGGAGGCCATTGGCTTCGGCGTAGAAGCGGCCATTGGAGTTGTATCCGGCTTCGTAAATGGCCGCTGTTATTGAGTTCTGGGACCCAAGCGATTTGCGGACGCGGAGTCTCTTTTGCGCCATCGCGTAGGCTCGCGGCGTGAGTCCGGTGTGTTTCTTGAATGTGCGGTGGAAGTGAAAGGGGCTCATCGCGGCCTCACGGGCCAGTTCCTGTAATTGGGGCGTCGCCTCGGCTTCCGCGATTATCCGGCAGATGCGGGCAATCGTTTCCTCCCAGCGGGCCGAGTCCTCATTGGGGCGACAGCGTTTGCAGGGTCGAAATCCGGCTTTTTCGGCGTCCTGGACGGTGGCGTGGAAGCGGACATTTTCCGGGCGGGGCAGCCGCGCGGCGCAGGACGGTTTGCAGTAGACGCCGGTTGTTCGAACGGAATAGAAGAACGCGCTATCGGCCTTTGGGTCTCTCGCTACCAGGGCAGGCCAGCGCGGATCAAGTACGGTATCCATATGTCGAATTTAGCAATGATTGGAGTGCCGTACACTCCGGTTCTTGCTTTTGCATTGGGTGTCCCGGCGGTATCGCAGGGCGAGAAGATGGCGGAGAGAGAGAGATTCGAACTCTCGGTAAGATTTCTCCTACACACGCTTTCCAAGCGTGCGCCTTAAACCACTCGGCCATCTCTCCGCGACCGCCTGGGTGGGCGGGAACATCTCCATGTTAGCACGGCGGGTTGTGGTACTCGTTGAGGTTGCGGAATGAAAGGGCGTTTGCCCTACTGCTTACGGGAACGGCGATCGGCGTGCGCGCATACCTGTCGTCGACACTGTACTTGAACGCCGACGAATGCATGCACGCCAATGCGGGGTCGTCGATGTAATTTGCTTCCTACCATCACCCGCCGTTGCTATTTGCCTGACTCTGGCTGGCAACACGGGTTTCCGACCGGGAGTGGTGGCTGCGGCTTGTTCCCACGTTGGCCGGAGGACTTGTACCGCTGATGGCGGGCCTGTGGATGAGACGGTTTCTCTCTCCGGTAACCGCGTGGGGGCCGGCTGGAGCGTTTGCGATGTTCTTTCCCTTCGGGAGATCGAGACACACCATCTTGACGGGGCTTCTAACGCTGGCGGCGACGGGCGACGGTATTGAAGCGCTTAGCAAGCGGTGTCGATTGGGGGCAACCGGCGCGTTGCTGGCCCTGGCGATTTTCGCTTCCACGCCCGAGGTACATAATCCGTACTTTGCGAGCTGGCAAAAGGCGCGTTGGGAAAGCGCCATGCGGCAAATGGACGAGGCTGTCCCAGCCGGCACGACGCTATTGGCGGGCAGCGAAACGACTGAAATGTTGCGGCTTCGGTTGATGCCTCGCGATCAACGGCGAGTGCGAACAGGGAAACGGCAGACACTGGTGTGCGGACTCCGGCGGAGGCAATCCGGGCGGCGATCCGGGAGACGCGAGGTCCGGTTTGGATCATTGATGCGGGGTTCGACGTGGGCGGGCTCGGGGCGCGTCGAAAACAATTGGGTGTAACGACGGTTATCGATGAACCGGGCGTGCTGTATTTAGGGCGACTTCCGTTTCGGAATTCGATATTGTGTTGACATGCCGGTTCGACGTAGAGACTTGTTTTCGATGATGGGCGCGCCGTTATTGGCGCAGGCGGGAAAGCGTCCGCGGCTGGCGGCCGTGGTCACCAGTTACTACTACTATTCCCATGCCGATGTGATTCTGGGGCGGCTGATGGCGGGCTGCTCGCCGAACGGGAAGTGGCACGGGTCGCGGTGCGATGTTGTGTCTTTGTACGTTCACCAGATCCATGAACGCGACATGAGCGCGGACCTTGCCTCGCGGCATGGTTTTACGATTTACGACTCGATTGAGAAAACGCTGACGCTGGGCGGCGCGAAACTCGCGGTGGATGGGGTTGTGTTTGTAGGCGAGCACGGCAACTTTCCAACGAACGACGTGGGGCAAAAGATGTACCCGCGGCACGAGTTGTTCATGCAGATTCTGGACGTGTATGAGAAGAATGGGCGAGCCGTGCCGACGTTTTTCGATAAGCATCTTTCGTATTCGTGGCCGAAAGCGAAGGAGTTGCATGAGCGGGCGCGAGCGTTGCGCGTGCCCTGGTTTGCGGGATCGTCGATACCGCTGAGCGTGCGCGTGCCTTACGTCGTGCCGCCAATGGGGACGCGATTTGAACGGGCGATTTCGTTGGGTTACGGAGATCTGGATGCGTATGGCTTTCATACGCTGGAGGCGTTGCAGTGCATGGTGGAGCGGCGAGCGGGCGGGGAGACGGGGCTGCGGGCGGTGGAGACGGTGACGGGCGACGCGGTGTGGAGCTTCCTCGATCAGGGTTGGTCTCCGTTGGTGGCGGCGGCTTATGATACGTGTCCGAAGAAGAGCGCGGCTCCGTTGCGGGAGTTGGTGAAGAAGCCTGTGCTGTTTGCATTGGAATACCGGGATGGCTTGCGGGCGGCGGCGGTGTTATTGAACGGCGCCATTTCGGACTGGGCGTTTGCGGGGGCGGCTGGCGGGCGGACGTTGGCGTGTAAATACGGGCTGACGGGGAAGTCGCGGACGCTGCCGCATTTTGATGGGCTGGCGCACAATATCGAAGAGTTGATGCTGACAGGGCGGCCTCCGTATCCGGTGGAACGAACCGTGTTGACGACGGGGGCGCTGGCGCATTTGTTTGAATCGGTAAGGACGGGCAAGCGGGTGGAGACGCCCGAGTTAGGCATCAGTTATGGGGCGACGGATTCGCCGTTTGTACAAACCGCATGAGACTTTTACTACTACTTACTCTGCCGTTAGTGGCTGACGACTTACACCAAAAGGCATTTGTCTTTGACGCGCACATACACATGATCAACCGCCAGTTTTCCAAAGGCGGCGACATTGGCGAGCGCGTGAGCGACGGCCAGGTGGACTTGCCGCGGGCGAAGGAGGGCGGGATTGACGCCATGTTCTTCACGCTGTTTGTGGAAGAGCAGTATTATCCGGCGCGGCAGGAGACGCGGCACGTTTTGCGGCTGTTGGATTTGGCCCGGCGGCAAGTGGCGGCGAACAAGGACAAGATCGAATTCGCTTACAGCGCCGCGGATGTGACGCGGATCGCGAAGACGGGCAGGATTGCGGCGGTGCTGGATCTGGAGGGCGGATTCGACATGGATGGCGACCTGGGCGTGCTGCGGGAGCTATACCATTCCGGGTTCCGGGTGATGCAGTTGCCGGCGCATAACTGGGCGAATAACTTTGCGGAATCCTGCTGCTCCAAGAGCCTGTTCGGCGGGTTGAACGCGCATGGCAAAGACGTGGTGCGGGAAATGCAGCGGCTGGGGATTCTGATCAACGTGGCCCATGCTTCGGAGCAGACGGTGCGGGATGTGTTGGCGGTGTCGACACGTCCGATCATGGCGACGCATACGGGTTTGAAGAAGTTCAATAATTTGCCGCGAACGATGTCCGATGAACTGCTGCGGGAGCTGGCGGCAAAGGGCGGAGTGATCGGGTTTCATTCGGGCTGCGAGTTTCATCACCGGCCGATGTTCGACTACCGGACGGCGCAGGCGGGGAAGGCGTTTTGGGACACGACGGCGGTGGAGAAGCAGCCGAAGGACATGACGATTCTGGAGATCGACGGCTTGGTGAAGAACCATCATCCGATGGTGGGCATCACGGCGCCGGACGCGGTGCGGTGCACGATTGACCAGTGGCTGGCGCCGGTGGAAGCGGCGATACAGATTGCCGGTGAAGACCATGTGGCGCTGGGGTCCGACTTGGACGGCGGGCCGACGTTTCCGCTGGGAATTCGCGATGTGCGGGACTTTCCGAAGCTGACGGAAGCGATGCAGAGGAGAGGGTGGAGCGAGGGGCGGATCCGCAAGTTTTTGGGCGGGAATGTGATGCGGGTGTTTGGGGCGGCTACGGATGCGCGTTGATGGCTTTAGTACTACTCGCCCGGTCTAATCCCCCGGCTTTTAGGCGCGCTGCTTTCCACCACGGAGCTGCAGAATGGGCTGGGGCGCGGCGAAAACTTCTTTCAGCGTCGAATTCGGAGGTCGTCACTTCCCCGAGGGGCAACGACCGAGAGCACCGATAACATTTTTCCAGCGGCATTGGCCGCCAGCCAACCCGCCGCGTTTAGCCGGTGGAGTCTGGATTAAATTGGTCGTTGGCACGGATTTACTTCAGCCCGAACAGATCCTTCGGCACGAGGCGGAAAGTGAAGTGGGCGGGGTTGACGGCGGTGGCGCCGGGAGTGTCGACAAGGACGATTTCGGCGGCGACGGGTTCGTAGGCGGCGCGGGGGGCGATTGTGCCTTTGGCGATCAGGATTTTCTGGCGTTCGGGGTAGATGCCCAAGTGGACGATTTGATGAATCGAGTTCGGGGAGGAGCGCTGGTTAGTGAGCACTAGGTAGTTCTTCATGGTGAGGGTGGAGCCTTCGGCTTCGATGACAGCGGTGAGGCCCATGTGATAAAAAGTGCTGCCGCCGTGGCGGACGGCGGTTTCGATATATTCGCCGTCGTCAAAGGAGCGGACACGGCCGCGGACTCGCACAGGCAGTCCGTGTTGCTTGTCCGACTTGCCGCCGACGGGCATGTCGAAATTGGCGCCAATGCCGGATTTCAGGGCCGCGGCGACGGCGGCTGGATCGTACATGACGACAACCCAGCCATCGGCCTTTTGCTTTAGAAGTTCGCTGAGGAGGAATGTGGAGTCACCGGCGGAGCCGCCGCCGATATTGTCGCCGGTGTCCATTAACGCCACGGGGAATTTCGTGGCGCGCATGGCGTTTTTGACGGCGTTGGCGGCATTGGGGGCGTTGATTTTGAGCTGATCGCGGACAGCCCAGAGGCGATCAGAGAGGCGTTTGGCTTCGCGCTCGGCGAGGTTGCGGTCGCCGTCGGCGACGATGACGACGGCGGGTCCCATGAAGGGAACGTCGGCGTATTGATAACCGGCGACGACGGAGGCGGAGAGGATTTTCGGATTTGAAGTTTCCAGGTTAATGGAGTCCTGGGTGATGGGGTGGAGAACGCCGACAAAGGTGTTGTGGTAGAGGATGTTGAAGACCATGGGGGGCTTGACCATGGATTGAACGGGCTTGATCTCGCCGCGAAGGGTTCGCATGAGGATGTTGGCCGCGCGCTGGCCGCGGGCGCGGGTATCGATGTGGGGCGTCTGTTGATAGACGATGAGGGCGGTGCAGTAGTTGAGGGTTTGCGGGGAGATGTTGGCGTGGAAGTCGTGGGTGACGACGATAGGGATATCGGGAAAAGCCTGACGGACGCGGCGGAGCGTCTCTTCGTCGGCTTGGGGAAAATGTTCGGCGACCATAGCGCCGTGGAGCGCTAGAAGTATGGCGTCCAGCTTTTGCGATTTCAGCGAGCTGATGAGTTCGGTAACAAGGGATTCATAGACGGCTTTGGCCACGGGACCCTTGGGAGTGGCGGAGCCGTAGAGGCCTTGGACTATCTTTACGTTTTTCTCTTTGGTGAGCACGTCGAGAAAGCCGGTGACTTCGTTTTTCTGTGCGTCAAAGAAGGGACGCCAGTTGGGGGCGGTGCCGGGGACGAGGGTGAAATCGGCGCGCTCGGTTGGGTGGCCGTTGAAGGAGTTGGACTCGTGCATCAGCATGGCGACGCCGATGGTTTGAGCTTGGGCGGCTGTGGCCAGGAGGAGAAGCGTTAACGGTCGCATTGATGCCGTTGTATCATACACGGACATATGGATGCAGTAACGCAAGTTGCCAACATGCAGCAGAAGCCGGGGAAGACGCTTGCGGAGTTGGCGGCGTAGCCGGAATCGGATGACATTTAGATCGCGCCGAAGGGGATGTGTTCGCACAAGGTGAAGTTGGGCGTGGCGGGGGAAGTGGATGGAGAATTGTTAGTGTGGATTCGGACGGCGTTTGATCGCGGCGGGGTAAGCTGGGAAGGACGACATGTCCATCCTCTACGGCTATTTGAAACACTACCTCCCGCTGGTTTTGCTCGCCCTGCTGCTTGCCACGATTAACCAGGTTTTTTCGCTGCTCGATCCGCTGATCTTCCGGCACGTCATCGACAACTACGCCACCAAATACCAGCAATACACGACGGAACAGTTCTTCCGCGGCGTGGCATTATTGCTTGGCGCCACGGTCGGGGTGGCGTTTGTGTCCAGAGTCGCCAAGAATTTTCAGGACTACGTCATCAACCTCATCACGCAGCAGATCGGCGCGCGGATGTACGCCGACGGCATTCGCCATTCGCTGAGCCTGCCGTATCAGGTGTTTGAAGATCAACGCAGCGGCGAGACGCTGGGCAAGCTGCAAAAGGTGCGCACGGACGTGGAGAAGTTTATCCAGGTGGCGATCAATATATTGTTCAGCACGCTGGTGGGTGTGGTGTTCGTGATGATCTATGCGTTCAACGTACACTGGGCCATAGCGCCCGCGTTTTTCCTGACGATTCCGTTGCTCGGCACGCTGAGTTCGGTGCTGAGCAAGCGCATCAAGAAGATCCAGGGGGAGATCGTCAAGGAGACGACGGCGTTGGCAGGGTCGACTACGGAGAGCCTGCGGAACATTGAGCTCGTGAAGAGTCTTGGCTTGGCGAAGCAGGAAGTGGAGCGGCTGAATGCGACCACGGGCTCCATTCTGAAGCTGGAATTGAAGAAGGTGAAATATCTGCGGAGCTTGAGCTTTATTCAGGGGACTTGCGTTAATTTCCTGCGGACGAGCATTCTCTTTTTCATGCTGTATTTGATCTTCGCGCAGCAGATCACGGTCGGCCAGTTCTTCAGTTTGTTGATCTATTCGTTCTTCATCTTCGGGCCGCTGCAGGAACTGGGTAATGTCATCAACGTTTACCGCGAAACGGAAGTGTCTCTGAAGAATTTCGCCGATATTCTGGCGATGGCTCCGGACGCGGCTCCGGCGCATCCGAAGGCCATCGGCAAGCTGGATTCATTGGCCTTTGACGATGTGACGTTTCAACATCAAAGCGCCGCGAAACCGGCGCTTAGCGACATCAATTTCAGGGTCAATCGCGGCGAGACGGTCGCCTTCGTTGGCCCGTCGGGCGCGGGCAAATCGACGCTGGTAAAGCTTCTTGTAGGCCTGTACAAACCGCGGCACGGCCGCATCTTATACAACGGCATTCCAAACACCGAAGTCGACTTGGAAACGTTTCGGGAACGCATCGGATTTGTGACGCAGGATACGCAGCTATTCTCGGGCTCCATCGCCGAGAACCTTCGCTTCGTAAAGCCGGATGCGACGGACGCGGAGTGTTTGCAGGTCCTGGAACAAGCTTCGGCGAAAACGTTGCTGGACCGGGCGGATAAGGGCCTCGCGACTCGGATTGGCGAAGGCGGCGTGAAGGTATCGGGGGGCGAAAAGCAACGTCTGTCGATCGCCCGGAGCCTGCTGCGTCAGCCCGATCTGATGGTGTTTGATGAAGCTACCTCTTCGCTCGATTCGCTCACCGAGGAAGAAGTGAGCGCGACGATTCGCGAAGTAGCCGAGCGGCGCGAAGCGATTTCAATTCTGATTGCGCATCGGCTGTCGACGATTATGCACGCCGACCGGATATACGTTTTGGAACGCGGTCGCATCGTTGAGCAGGGTTCACACGAAGAACTGCTTGACAGCAAAGGGCTTTACTTCGCGATGTGGCGTCAGCAAGTGGGCGAGCCGACGATGGCATAGAGTGAACGCATTCGGCTGGGCTGGTCCGACGGCCGGCGCGGGGGTAATTAACTACTGCGCCCGCAAGGCCAGCATCGGCTCAATCAACGCCGCCCGCTTGGCAGGCCAGTATGCCGCCGCCAGCGCAGCCAAACCAATCAACAACGCCATCGCCGCCAACACCCACGGATCCCGCGGACTCACGCCATACAACTGCGACGCCAACAGTTTTCCGAACGCCAGCGCGCACGCCAATCCGCAGAGCAGCCCGATAAACACCGGTCGCATCGCATCCCGCAATACCATCGAAACCACTTGATCCTGTGACGCGCCCAATGCCATGCGCACGCCAATCTCATTCGTTCGCCGCGACACGCCATAACTTACCACCCCGAACACGCCGAGACACGCCAGCAGCACACCCGCCACCGCGAACCCGCCGGCCAGCAGCACCTGCAGGCGTCTCGCCGCCACAGCGGTGTCTACAATCTCGGACATGGTGCGCACGCGGAAAACCGCCAGCTCGCGGTCCATCCCCGCCACCAGCGCCCGAACTCCGGCGGTAAGTTTCGTCTCGTCGCCGGCGGCCCGCAGCACATACGATGTCCCCTGCGACGGCAAACGCCCATAAAAGGGCAAGTAGATCGCTAGCGACGCCTCCGCTTCGATTCCTTTGGTCTTGACATCCGCCGCTACTCCGACGATTTCCTGCATGCCCTCTTCGTTACTTTCAATCATCTGCCCGATCGGATTCTCGCCGGAAAACAACATTGCCGCCAATCGCTCCGAGATAACGGCCACCTTGCGCTCCGCGTCACCGTCCACAAAACCGCGGCCGCTACGAATCGCCGTGCCAACGGCGCGAAAGTATCCGGCGCTGATGAAGCGAAAGTTGGAAGAGGGCATGTCGGAAAAATGCCGGGGATCGCTCTTGCGCCGGAGCAGCCAAATCAAATGCTCGCCTTGCAGCGGCAGCCGGCTTGTCAACCCGGCACTAACAACGCCCGGCATTGCGCCGAGCTTCTCCAACAATTCCGTATGGAACCGGGTGCGCTTCTCACGCCCGTAACTCCCCTCAGGCAGCGTAAGCTGAAACGTAAGTAAATGCTCCGTGTCAAAGCCTTTGTCAACGGCCATGACCCGCACAAAGCTCACAACCAGCAGAGCCGCCGCCGCCGCTAACGCCATACTTAGACCGGTCTCGAGAGAGACCAGCCAGTGCCGGGCGCGGCGCTCGCCTCCACTGTCCGTCGATCGTTGTGAGTTCGCGCCCAGTGTCTCCTGGGGATCGCACCGCGTCATTCGCCAAACGGGGGCCAGACTGCAAAGCGCGCCCGCGGCGGCCGACAATAACAAAGTCGCCAATAAAACCGGCCAGTCAAGCGCCACATCCCCTAACCGAGGCAACGCGGCCGCGCCAACGCCCGCCAACAGCCGCAACCCTCCCCACGCAAGCCCGATCCCGGCCGCGCCTCCAACCAACGCGAGCGCCAATGACTCCGCCAATGCGTAACGGAACAGATCGGCTCGACTCGCGCCAATCGCCATTCGGATCGCCACTTCGCGATTGCGTCCCGCCGCGCGCGCCATCAGCAGATTCCCGAGATTCACACAGATGATGAGCAGCAGTGCCAATGCCGCGCCGGCCAGCAGCCACAGCGGACGGCGAACCTCGCGCGTCATGTACTCCTTGAGCGGATGCAGCCGCACAAACTGTTCCAGCCCCGCCTCTTTGGCAAATCCAGCTAGCGTCCGATTCATCTCAGCGTTTGTTTCCGCCACCGGGACACCCTGCCTAATCTTCAATACCGCTGCCCAGTTCCATCCGCGCCCAACGCCGCTTTTCGAGAAGTCCTCTCCGATCGGAAGGAATATCTCCGCCTGCACGGGTAAGCGGTTTATCTCGCCCATCTGCGCGCCTGTGGGAAGCTGAAAACCGGCTGGCAAAACGCCAACAATTTCTCTGGACTTTTGATTCACCAGAACGGAACGGCCCACCGCCGACGGATCGGCGCCAAAGGACCTGCGCCACAATTCATCGGAAATCACCGCCACGCGATCCGCATTCGGCCTGTCTTCATCCTCCCTGAAAGCCCGCCCTAATTGCATGCGCACGCCGAGCATTGGAAATAGCTGCGCCGACACGATCAAGCCATCCACCTGTTGCGGGGTTCCCGCGCCAGCCAGTTGGAAGTTCCGTGCGCCCAACAGCGCCATGCTCTCACAGCTCGCGCAGTCTTTACGCCATTCCGTGAAGTGCCGCCCGCTTACCGGCACCTCGGGATGTTCTTGCGCCAGTTTCGGCACGAACGTCCGAGCGCTGTAAAGCCGCTCCGCGCCGGCGTATGGCAGCGGCTTCAGCAGCACCCCCCGCACCAGCGAAAACACCAGCGCGTTCGCCCCGATTCCGATCGCCAGCGTCAGCACCGCCACCAGCGTAAACACCGGGCTTTTCCGCAGCGCCCGGAACGTTACGAGCAAGTCCGTGCGCGCCTTGTCCAGCAGCCGCAAACCCAACGCCTCCCGGCATTCCTCCTGGTAGCGCACTGTACTGCCGAACTCCACGCGCGCCTGGCGCAGCGCCTCTTCCGGCGACATCCCTTGCAGCTCCAGATCCGTCGCGCGCGCTTCCAAGTGGTGCCGCATCTCGTCTTCCATATCTTTCCGTGACACTATGCCTCCTCCGCGCCCAACGTAAGGGACATCACTCCCGTCAGCCTGTTCCACTTTTCGGTCTCCAGCCGCAAATGCTTCCTGCCCGCCGCCGTCAGTTCGTAGAATTTCGCCCGGCGGTTGTTAGCGGAAACGCCCCAGGCGCTCTTCAACAAGCGCTTATGTTCCAGCCGGAATAGCGCCGGATACAGCGCGCCCTGCTCGATGGCCAGGGCGCCGCCGGAGATCCTTTCGATGCGAAGCAACACGCCGTAGCCGTGTTCTTTGCCGAGCGAAACTGACTTCAGAATCAGCAAATCCAATGTGCCGGGGAGGATGGGATGGCTCATTACTAAATTCCTTAGGAGAGCATAATCCGTTTCTCCTAAGCCGTCAAGGGGAAAGCGCGCATCCCGCCGGCTGCTAAGCCACTCTCAATTCGGCAACGCCCCGTTTTCTGGGCTTCACAACAATCTCAACATCGTGACCGAGGGCAACCAGGAAGCGCATGAGGCGCTCGACCGAGTACCCGCGGAATTGGCCGGCCAGCATAGCTGAAACTTTTGGCTGATCGATGCTCATCAGTGCCGCCGCGGCGGCCTGAGTGAGTTCGCGCTGCCGGATGGTCCGCTCGATTCTGGCGACCAGGCCGGCTTTCAACAAATGTTCACCGGCATCCGGCAGTCCGAGATCGGCGAACACGTTGCCCGAACTGGATTCTTGTTCAAGACTTCTTTGCTTCGGCACTCTTCACCTCCCTGCGTAACTGGCTGAGCCGCTGACGGACGAGTTCGATCTCAGTCCTCGGTGTTTCAATCCCGGACTTGGATTTCTTCTGGAAGGCATGGACCACGTATATCAAGTCTCCAATCGAAACCGTGTAGACCGCACGGTACGTACCGCTCGCGTCATTGGCCGAAATCTCCAAAACACCGCCGCCAAATCCATGAAGCGGTTTAGAGGTTGAACTCATTTCGCCCAATTGCGCCAAGTACAGAGCGTAGCCGATACCGTCCCTGACATCAGCCGGAAACGACTTCACCTTTGACCGGGAATCAGCAAGCCACGTGAGTCGCTTCATCCGGCTCCTTATGCTTATACTGGCATACTTCGCCGTGACGGGTCAAGCCACGCTACAACAAAATCCGGAACGTATACATCTTCCCCGCGGTCGACGCGGCCTCGCTTGGAACCACCGCCAGAATGCCATATTCGCCCGGCCCCAGCGGCGTCGGGAGCACAATCCGAAATTGCCCTTCGCCCAGCTTCTCGACGCCGAAGGCGATCGCGCCCTTCGCCAACCCACTCTTCTTGTTCACCGGGCCAACGTTGAACTCCCGCGCGCTCTTGGCCGCCTTCATCGGCAGCAACACATAAGAATTGATCGTCATCCCGCCCGGCGGCGCAATGACGATCTCCATTGGATTCTGCAGGAAATTCCGGCTGCTGGCCCCGGCAATCGTACCGTTCAAGTCCTTCTTCACAATCCCGGCGCTTGCAATGTTTCGCATGGCCCCGCTGGTCTTCCACTCCACGTCTTCCTGAATCAACTCGAAATACTCCGCGCCTTTCTTGTAGAAGAGCCCCGCGCCCGGAATCGTCGTGGACTTCTTCACCGCATCAGGCACCGCCGCCGGAGTTTTGCCCTTCTCCAACATCGCCCCAATCAATTTCTCAGAGACGCCCGCTTCCTTCAACGCCACTAACTCCGTCGCGCCGAGAAGATAGATTCCGGGCTGCTGCCGAATGACGTTGACGATCAACTCCTCACTCATCCCCGCCTTCACCAGCTTGATGATCCCCTCGTTGTTCAAGGTCTCCTGGCCGGCCAGGAGGAGTCCGAAGACCAACAGTATCGAAATGAGTCGCATAACTACTAATATAATGCGGCTCCGCGATACAATCGTTGCTGCTCGCCTATGGACCTCAATCTCTCCTCCGCAGAACTTGCCTTCCGCGACGGCCTCCGCGCCTGGCTTGGGGAAAAGATGAATCGCGGCTGGCAGGCTGAGTACGCCGCGATTCCGGAAAAGGCCGGGCAATTCGAATACCTCCGCGCCTGGCAGCGCAAAGTTTACGACGGCGGCTGGGCCGGGATCGCTTGGCCCTCCGAGTACGGCGGGCGCGGCGCTTCCATCATCGAACAGGTCATCTTCACCGAGGAGATGGCCCGCGCCGGGGCGCCAAATTTGCCCGGGGTTCTCGGACTGCAACTCGTCGGGCCCACCACGATTACCCATGGCACGGCTGAGCAGAAAGAGCGCTTCCTGCGCAAAATTCTCAGTGGCGAAGAAATCTGGTGCCAAGGCTTCTCCGAGCCCAACGCGGGCAGCGATCTGGCCGCCCTCCGTACCGATGCGAAGCTCGATGGAGATCACTTTATTGTGAACGGGCAGAAGGTTTGGACCAGCTACGGGTGGGCCGCCGATTGGTGCGAACTCGTTGTGCGCACGGACTCCGAAGTCCCTAAGCACAAGGGCCTCACCGTTCTTCTGGTCGATATGAAATCGCCCGGCGTGGACGTTCGCCCCTTGCGTCAAATGACCGGCGAGACGGAGTTCAACGAACTCTTCTTCACGGACGTTCGGGTGCCGGTTGCCAACGTCTTGGGCAAAGTGAATGATGGCTGGAACGTCGCCATCGGCACGCTGATGCATGAACGGGCAACACTCGGCGCGGGGATTCAGATTGTGATTAAGCGTTCATTCGAGCGCATCGTGGAAATTGCGAAATCCCTGGGGAAACTTACGGATCCGCTCGTGCGGCAAAAGCTCGCGCAGTGTTACGCCGAAATCGAAATCATGCGTCTCAACCAAATGCGCGCCTATTCCAAGATGGCCAACGGCGGCACGCCCGGGCCCGAAGGGTCGATACAGAAAATCTTCTGGAGCGAGTTGAACCAGCGTTTCCAACAGGTCGCGCAGGAGATTCTCGGCCCCTACGGCCAACTTACGAAAGGATCCGAATACGCCATTGACGACGGCGTCTGGAGCTATAACTATCTCCGCTCCCGAGGCAACACTATAGAAGCCGGCACGTCCGAAATTCAACGGCTCATTCTCGGCCACTACGTCCTCGGGCTGCCAAAGAGTTACTAAGATGCAATTCGGCCTAACGGAAATCCAACAGCTCACGAAGAACTCTGCGCGCGAGTTCTTCTCCGCGGAGTATCCCATCGCCGAAGTACGGCGCATCATGGAAACGCCCACGGCGCACGACGCGAGCCTCTGGCGAAAAACGGCTGAGCAGGGTTGGTGCGGCATGACGATCCCGGAAGCGTACGGCGGGATGGGATCGGGGCTGGTCGAGATCGCCGCCGCAATGGAAGAGGCGGGTCGCGCGCTCGTCCCAGGCCCGCTGTTGGCCCATTTGATTGCAACCGCCGCCATAGCCGCCGGCGCGAACGAGGAAATCAAGAACCGGGTCCTCCCCGCGCTCGCCGCGGGCGAGAAAATCGCTACATTCGCCGATACTACGAAGCTCTTCGTAATGGACGCCGCCGTTGCCGATTATGTCGTCGCCGGACCGCTGCTCATCGAGGAGTTCACGGCCACGCCCCTGCCCGCCATCGATCTTACGCGGCGGCTCTACGCGATCGACTTCGCCGGCGGGGAATGGCTCGGCGATGGGATCGAGCACGCGCTCGCCATCGGCACTACGCTGCTGTGCGCGGAACTCACCGGGGGCATGCAGAGGATGCTCGACACGACCGTCGCCTACGTCAAAACACGGAAGCAATTCGGCAAACCCGTCGGCGCGTTTCAACTCGTGCAGGCGCTGTGCGCGGACATGCTTGTCGCCACCGAAAGCGCGCGTTCGGCAACGTATTTTGCCGCCTACGCGTTGCAGGAAGGCCTGCCCGAAGCCATGTCCGCGGTGAGCGTAGCCAAGAGCTATATTGGCGATGCCGCCCGCCTCACCGGCAACAACGCCATACAGGCCCACGGCGGCATGGGCTTCACTTGGGAGAACGATATCCAGCTTTATTACCGTCGCGCGAAGGCGGGCGAAACCGCCTTTGGCGACGCGGCTTATCATCGCGAGCGAATCGCCCAGTTGGTGCTATGAGCGTCTTCGCCGACAAGCCCTGGCTGAAGCACTACGACTTCTGGGTGCCGCCCACGGCGAACTTCCCGCGCCAGTCGCTCTACATGCTGATTCAGACAGCGGCGAGCCAGTTCCGCCATCGGCCTGCGACGGCCTTCAACGGCGCGCTGCTAACGTTTGAGCAGATCAAAGACAGTGCCGACCGCCTCGCCGCCAGCCTTCATGCGCGCGGCATCCGCAAGGGCGACCGCATCGGCATCATGCTGCCGAACTGTCCGCAGTACCCCATCGCCTTTTTCGCCGCCATGCGGCTAGGCGCCATCGTCGCCAACATCAATCCAACCTATACGCCTCGTGAGCTGGAACTCATCGCCAACGACGCCGGCATTCGCGCCCTGGTAACGCTTACCCCGAGGGGCCTTTCGCTGGATCTCGAAATTCTAGCGGACGGCAACTTCGACGAGCTGATCGCGGCCGGCGATCCGCAAACGCTTCCGAAAGTCACCATCAACGCCGAGGAAGACATCGCGCTGCTGCAATACACTGGGGGCACCACCGGCGTCTCCAAAGGGGCGATGCTGACCCATTACAACCTGTTCGCCAACGTCGTCCAAAACGCGCTCTGGCACAGCTACAACACGCGCCGCGGCGAGGAGCGCATGATGATGGTTCTTCCGTATTTCCACATCTATGGGCAGGTGGTCGGCCTGCTGCTGAGCGCGTGGAACGGGACGATGAACATCCTGATCCCCAAGTACGATGTAAACGCCGTGATCGCCGCCTGCAAGGAGTACGAACCGACGTTTTTCCCGGGCGTTCCGACGCTTTTTATCTCGCTGTTGAACCACCCCGAAGCCCGCACTTGCGGACTACATAAAGTGAAGAACTTCAACAGCGGCGCCGCACCGTTGCCGGTGGAAGTGGTCGAGCAGTTCGAGCAGATGAGCGGCGCCATCCTGCGCGAAGGCTACGGCATGACAGAGACTTCCTGCACCGCCTCCACCACGCCGCAACTCGCGCCCCGCAAGCTCGGCTCCATCGGCATTCCCGTCACCAGCACGGAGTTCAAGATCGTCGACGTTGACGACTACACGAAGGAGCTTGGAATCAACGAAGAAGGCGAACTCTGCGTGAAGGGGCCGCAGATCATGAAGGGATATTGGAAGAAGCCGGAGGAGACGGCGTACGCGCTGCGCGACGGCTGGATGCTGACCGGCGACATTGCCAAAATGGATGAAGACGGCTTCTTCTATATCGTTCAACGCAAGAAGGACATGATCATCGTCAGCGGCTTCAAGGTCTTTCCTAACGAAGTGGAAGACGTGCTGTTCGGCCACCCGGCGGTGCTTGAAGTTTGCGCCGTTGGCAAGCCCCACCCGTATCGCGGCGAAGCCGTAAAAGCGTACGTCGTGCGCAAAGCCGGCGCGACGCCAACGGCGGAAGAACTGATCGCTTTTTGCACTGAGCGATTGGCCAAATTCAAAATCCCCGCCGAGATCGAATTCATCGACGCGCTGCCCAAGACGGCCGTCGGCAAAATCCTCCGCCGCGAACTGCGCGAGAAAGAACCAACGAACCCATGAGCGAACTGATTCAAATTTCCAAGGACGGCGACACCGGCATCATCACGGTTAACAATCCTCCCGTTAACGCGTTGAGTCCAGGCGTCCCCGATGGCATCGCGGCGGGCCTTGCCGTCCACATTGCCGACCCCGATGTGAAGGCCATCGTCCTGATCGGCGGCGGCCGGACTTTCATCGCCGGTGCCGACATCAAGGAGTTCGGCAAGGTCGTCTCCGGCCAGAGCAAAGGCCACAGCCTGCTGCCGCTCATGCTTGCGATGGAGGACTCGCCCAAGCCGGTGATCGTCGCGCTGCACGGCACGGCGCTGGGCGGCGGACTGGAAGTCGCCATGGGCGGGCATTACCGCGTCGCGGTCGCGTCAGCGCAAGTTGGTCAGCCTGAAATCAAGATCGGCCTTATCCCTGGAGCCGCCGGCACGCAGCGGCTTCCGCGCCTGGCCGGGGTCGAACTGGCCGCGCAGATGTGCGCCTTCGGCGAATCGATCACTGCCGCGAAGGCGCATGAAGCCGGGATTGTCGACGCGATTATTGACGGTGATCTATTGACTGGGGCCGTGGCATTCGCCCGCTTGCAAACTGCCAGACCGAAGCCGCGCGAGCGCGAAATTCGCCCCTTCGATCCGGGCATCTTCGAAAAACTCCGCGCCCAGGCAAGGAAGTCGCACCGCAATCAGACCGCGCCGCTGGCCGCCATTGATGCCGTTGAGGCCGCGACCGTGCTGCCATTCGCCGAAGGCTGTCTTCGCGAGCGGGAACTCTTCAACGAATGCCTTTACGGTCCGCAATCGAAGGCTCTGATTCATTCCTTCTTCGGCGAGCGCGAAGTCGCGAAGGTGCCAGGCACCGGCAAAATTTTGCCGGTGCGCGAAATCAAGCGGGCGGCTGTCATTGGCGCCGGAACCATGGGCGGCGGTATCACGATGAATTTCGTGAACGCGGGCATCCCGGTCCTCCTGCGGGAGACCACGCAAGAGGCGCTTGACCGCGGCATGGCGATCATTCGCAAGAACTACGCGAACTCGGTGGCCAAGGGGCGTTTTTCGCAGGAAGTGATGGAACAGCGGCTGGCGCTGATTACGCCGCAGCTAACTTGGGATGGCTTTGACGAGGCCGACATCATTACCGAGGCCGTCTTCGAAGGCATGGCGCTGAAAAAGGAAATTTTCGCCGAAATCGACAGGATCGCCAAGCCGGGCTGCATCCTGGCGTCGAACACGTCGACGCTTTCGATCGACGAAATCGCTTCGGCGACAGGAAGGCCGCAGGACGTCATCGGCACACACTATTTCAGCCCGGCGAATGTCATGCGGCTTTTGGAGATTGTGCGCGGGGCGGCGACCGGGCTTGACGTCATCGCGACGTGCATGGCTCTCGCCAAGACGCTTAAAAAAGTCGGCGTCCTGGTGGGCAACTGCCGCGGCTTCGTGGGCAATCGCATGATCCACTGCTATGGCCGTGAGGCCCAGTTCCTGGTGGAAGAAGGCGCGGCACCGGAACAGGTGGACGTCGCGCTGTATGAGTGGGGCATGGCGATGGGCCCGCTGGCGATGGGCGATCTGGCCGGCCTGGATGTCGGCTGGCGGATTCGCAAGGAGTTCAAACATCTGGAAGTGCCAGGCGTCCGCATCCCCCATATTTCCGATGAGCTTTGTGAGCGCGGCCGCTACGGGCAGAAAACCGGCGCCGGTTATTACAAATACGACGAAAACCGGAAGCCTTCGCCGGATCCGGCCGTGATGGAGATCATCCTCGAAGTGGCCGCCCGCGCGGGGCTTGATCGACGCGAAATTTCCAAACAAGAGATCCTCGACCGGACGCTCCTTTCGCTCGCCAACGAAGGCGCGAACATTCTTGAAGAAGGAATTGCGCTCCGCCCTGTCGATATCGACATCATTTATCTGACCGGCTATGGATTTCCCGCCTACCGCGGCGGGCCGATGTTCTACGCCGATTCGCTGGGCCTCGATACAGTATTGAAGCGCGTCGAGGGGTTCGGCTGGGAACCCGCCCCGCTGCTGGTAAAGCTGGCCGCCGAGGGCCGGACTTTCGCGCAGTGGGGCAGTGAGACCGCCGGAGCCGCTTGAGCCAGTACTCGATCGGCCCGACCCCGGCGCGAACGGCAGCGGCGGAGCCTTACGGAATGCCGAGAACAGCTCTAGCGGGACTTTCGCAAAACCGGGCGTGTTTTCTTCGTAGAGCAGGCTTAAATATTAGGTGGGATACCATCCGCGCGCTAGATGAAAGAATGACATGTCGAAGACGTCTGAATCCCCGGTCGCACCGTTCCTGGTTTGGAATAAAAAGGTTCCCGGGGCAAGCAGGACTGGCCGCTGATGAACGCCGATCAACGCCGATAAGAAGTCTCGTGTTATCCGCGTTCATCGGCGTTCATCAGCGGCCAGTATTGTTTCTTCGCGGAGGAACGCCGATTCCTCCGCTCACGGCGGGGGCGTTGACTGTGGCGGCGCGAAACTCGTAGCTCTGCGACAACTATCTCGCGGACGGGAGGCCGGTGCCGCTTGATTGCGTCGCTGGAGCCTCACGAAAGGTCGAGAACTGCGCTAATCGCCGATAAAGTGCACCGCCACCGTTCGCCGGTGCGGCGAGCGGCGGTGCTCGAACACATAGATCCCCTGCCATGTCCCCAGCGCCAACCGCCCGTTGATGACGGGGATGCTGAGTTGCGTGGCCGTCAACGCCGAACGGATGTGGGCAGGCATATCATCGGGGCCTTCGGCTGTATGGCGGAATTGCGGATCGTGCTCGGGAACCAGCCGGCCGAACCAGTCATTGAGATCGGTGACAACGTCGGGATCGGCGTTTTCCTGAATCGTCAGCGATGCCGATGTGTGGCGGATGAACAGCGTGACCAGCCCCGTTTGGACGGCCTGTCCGGCAACCCAGCGCTCGACATCCTCAGTGAACTCAGAGAGCCCCTTCCCCCTGGTTCCAATCTGGATCGACGTGACCGCTTGCCTCATTCCACGGTTACCGATTTGGCCAGATTTCGCGGCTGATCGACGTCGCAACCGAGGCGCACGGCGATGTGATAGGCGAGCAACTGCAACGGCACTATCTCCAGCAGCGGCAGCAACATTTCTGAAGTCGTGGGAATCTCGATCGCAAAACTGCACATTTTCCGGGCAATTTCATCGCCTTCGTTGATAATACCGATGACGATCCCTTCGCGAGCTTTTACCTCCTGAATGTTCGACAGCGTCTTCTCGTAACGAACGCGGCTGGCCGGTTCGGCGGGGTCGTAAGCGGCCAGAACGACGACGGGGAGTTTCTCGTCGATGAGCGCGTTGGGACCGTGTTTCATCTCGCCGGCCGGATAGC
>CAMDKT010000016.1 GCA_945900935.1 Candidatus Sulfopaludibacter sp. SbA3
ATCTACATGCAGCGGTTCAATTACGATCAGGCGCGCGAAGTGTCGCTGTTGAGCGGGCGCAATCTGATTCCGCAGTTCCAGCAATTGGGGCAGAACAACCTGTTGAATTACGTTTCCAACGGGCTCGGCTTCACGGCCTTCGCCTCGGGGCAGTTCCGGCGGACCTTTGCGCGCTGGACGATGAGCTACGGCTACGATGTATCGAAGATTCAGACCCTGACCGAATCGAGCACGCAGTACTTCCAATACGTCAACTTCCAGGGGCTTGGCGGCCCGAATCAGTTGAGCGGCATCCGCACCAGCAAGGTGGTGCCGTCGTTCCAATACAACACGGTGGATCATCCGATTACGCCCAGCCGCGGCAAGAGCCTGTTCTTCTCGACAACGTTCGCCGGCAGCTTTCTTGGCGGCAACGTCAACATGATTGAGCCGACGCTCAGCCACACGTTGTTCCGGGCGGGGTTCAAGAAGGGCCACGTGATCGGGTACCGCGTCCTGGGGCGATTGGTCGCCGGGTACGGCGGCAGGACGGCGCCTCCCTTTAACCGCGTTTATATGGGCGGGGAAAATGACGTTCGCGGCTTTGAAATCTTCGGCGTCAGTCCGATGGCTTACATTGCATCGGAAGCCCAGGTCCATGTTTTGAACGACGATGGGTCGGCGCGGCAGCAGAAAATTCTGTTCGCCGACGGCTCAACGGCGTTTCAGCCTGTCACGCAGAGCATTCCCACGTATCAGTTGATATTCCCCGGCGGCGACACGCAGGGCGTGGGCAATTTCGAATATCGGATTCCGATTTTCGGACCCGTGACGCTGGCCGCGTTTTTCGACGCCGGCCTGAATAAAATGTCGCTTCGCAGCCAGTTGAAGATGAATCAGGACCGCGTGGATTCGCTGAATTTCAGCCATCCTTCGGCCGGATTCGATAACCGAATTCTTGTCGCTCCCGGAACGGAAAAACTCCGTACTTCAACCGGGCTTGAAATGCAGATCATGATGCCGGTTGTGAATGCGCCGTTCCGCTTTTATTGGGCGTACAATCCGACAATCGTGCAGCAAGTCCTTCAACCGCCGGTCGTTTTGGACCGGTCTTCGTTCCCCAACCAGGCCACCTTCATCAACTCGGTTGCCACCTGGGGCCAAGCGTCGCCGTTCTTCGAAAAACGGAAGACGTTCCGTTTCACCATTAGCCGCACGTTCTAGGGGCCGCGAGCGCCGCCCGTCCGTACCGGTAAATTTAGTACAATATTTCCACCGACCTCAGGAGTTTTTAAAGTGAATCGAACGATGTTCTGGCTGCCCGCTTTGCTGGCCGGCGCCACCCTTAACCTGCCCGCCCAGGCTCCGCCGGCGAAGATCGCCATCATCCATCTCCAGAACGCCATTATCGGCACCAAGGACGGACAGAAGGCTGCCAAGGAACTGGAAACCCGCTTTATGCCGAGGCGGAAAGAGATTGAGGGCCGCCAGGGAGAGATCCAGGCGCTGCAAGCCCAGCTTCGCGCCAGTTCCAATACGGCCAGCGAAGAGCAGAAGAACAAGCTGATGCGCGACATCGACGTTAAGCAGAAGGCGCTGCAGCGCGACGGCGAGGACGCCTCGGCTGAGCTGGACCAGGAGCAGCAGAAGTTGTTCCAGGACATCGGCGGCAAGGTGATGGCCGTGATCGACAAATACGCGAGCGACAATGGCTTTGCTGTGGTGATTGACGTCAGCGCGCAATCCAGCCCGATTCTTTATGCCTCGACTTCCATCGACATCACTCGGCAGATTGTCGAGTTGTTCGACAAAAATTCACCCGCCGCGGCCGCCGCGTCGGCTCCCGCGGCTCCGCCCCCGGCCAAGCCGAAGCCTGCTCCCGTGAAATAGTTTTACCCCCCCGCAAGGTAATGACGGGGCTCGGTCCTTTTAGGATCGAGCCCCGTTTTCGTTTTATCGGGGGCGCGGCGGAGGTCGAGCGCGACGCGACGCAGGTGTTAAATAGGTGTCAGGCAGTGTCAGGCAGTGTCAGGCACCTATTTCGAGAGTGCCGCTCTGTTTAGAAGCCGGTGGCTTTAATCCAGTAGCTTTCTTTCCAGACACCGCCCGGTGCTATCGACTGCAACTCTTTGTACTTGCCCTCGTGGGCCAGGTTCATTGCGTTCGTCACGCCCGTCATCGGTTCAAAACAGATGAAATCGCGGTTTGCCCCGGTAGGCGCGTAGACGACGGCCACCGGAAATTTCGGCCCGTAAATCACGGCAACCTTTTGCTGTTTGCCTTGCACGGAGAATTCGGAATGACCCTTCGCATCGCGCACCAAGCCCGTAAACACGTCGTCCAATTGCGTCGCGGCCAGTACGTGCGGATCGCCGTAGGGATTCGGCGTTGTCTCGCCGGTTGGAGTCAACTTGCTGTTCAGGGTCACACGCAGCTTCGCCGGGAGGGTTACTTTCCATTCCGCCCGCGGCGCGTCGTGGACACGGAAATACGGGTGGTAGCCGATGATCAGCGGCATCTTTTCGAAGGAGAGATTGGTGACCTCGGTTTCCACTTCGAGAACGCCGTTGGCCAGACGGTAGGTCATGTCGATTGTGTGCGCGAAGGGGAACTGCGCCATGTACTCCGGAAGGCGGAAAAACTCGAGCCGGCTGGTTACCCAGGCGCTTTTGTCATCGGCGCCGATGCCAATCATTTTCCAGTGCGAGCTGTAGTTCAACAGACCGTGAATCGGGAGCTGATTACCGTCGGAACGATAGTTCTTCAGTTCCGGATTCAGAACATATTTTTTCCCGTTGGCAAAGAATGCGTGCTGGTCGAGGCGGTTTGCCCACGGCGCCAGGAACGGATTTCCCAGCAATGTGGGTTTGGCTTTGAAATCCGAGAGCTTCTGGTACGGCGACCAGAAAACGTCTTTGCCCTTAACCAGCATGCGGTAGGCATTGTTGCCGAGCGAGGGGACGACGGACACGGTCACATCGTTCGAGTTGTCGCGCAGCGTAAGCGTTCCAATACCGTCATCGGAACTGGTGCGCGCCTCATATTGAGCGGCTTCAGTAAGGGAAGTCATAGCGAGTAGGGCAGGGAAGAGGTGTGTGAGTTTCACTAGTCTTTACGATCCCGCAGATCCAGTTCAGTTTCTTCCCGGCAGCACCAGCAAAGGTCCGGGGTGCGCGTGCGGATGGCACAGATGTCGCACCAGTATGTCACATACAAGCGCTGGCCGCCCCGGTGGACGAAGAGCGGATTTTCATGGATCGGCGCGGCGCGGAAGACACCATCGGCGTCCAATCGGCCAATCACTTCGAACTCACTGCCGATGACCCGTTTGTCCCGCAATACGCCGCGCACCTGTTCGTCGCCGTCCACCGGGACGCGGCGTCCGTCCGCCGTTTCCACCGATGGCGGATCGCTTGCCAACAGCCGCCCGCGGAGCGCGACCGGCCGGGAATCGCCGGCCCAAATGCACATAGCGGGAAATAGAAGGAGATTTCGGCGTCGCACGCTTTTATTGTAGTCCGTTCCGCTGGATTATACTTACGCCGCCCGGTGCTACAATCGAGTGTCATGGCGCGAAGCGTTGCGATTTTTGTCACCTGTATCGTCGATCAACTCTTCCCGAAAGCCGGTCTGGCGATGGTAGATGTGCTGGAACGTCTCGGCTTTGAGGTAGAGTTTCGCAGCGCGCAGACCTGCTGCGCCCAACCGGCGTTTAATAGCGGTTATCAGGACGAGGCCCGCGCCGTGGCGCTCCACTTTATTGACACGTTCGCCGATGCGGAGACGATTGTCGTCCCTTCCGGCAGTTGCACGTCGATGATCACTCATCACTACGCGGACCTATTCGCCGGTGATTCCAAGACGATGGAACGAGTCAACGCGCTGACGCCGAGAGTTTTCGAGTTTTCGCAGTTTCTGCTTGGCCAGCCGAATCTCGATTCGCTCGCCGCGCGTTTTCCGCACAAAGTCACGTATCATGACTCCTGCCACGCCCTGCGCGAATTGGGGCTCAAAGACGCTCCCCGCCGATTACTGGGACTGGTGAAGGACCTCGAACTCGTCGAGATGGAAGCCGCGGAGGAGTGCTGCGGTTTTGGCGGAACGTTCTCCGTGAAGTTTGCGCAAATTTCGGGCGCGATGGCTCGAACCAAGGTCGATTCGATTCTCCAGACAGGGGCATCCCATGTCGTCTCGCTGGACTCCAGTTGCCTGATGCAACTGCGGGGCGCTCTCTCTCGCGGCGGCCACAAAGTCGAAACGCTACACTTAGCGGAAGTCCTCGCCTCCCGCGGATGAAATCCTTATGAGCGCTCCCGATTCCGCCATTCGCCAAACGCTCGCAGACGCCAATCTGCAACTGGCGATTTATAGCAACACGGGCCGATTCAAGGACAATCGTGTCAAGGCCGTCGCGCCGGACCAACTCCCCGAATACCAGGACCTTCGGACTCGCGCCGCGGCCATCAAGCGGCATACACTTGCCTTCCTGGATGTTTACCTTCTCCAACTGGAAAACGCGGTTAACGACAATGGCGGCAAAGTGATTTGGGCTTCCACCGGGGAAGAGGCGGCGGAATTCATTGTCAAACTCGCCAAGGACCGGCAGGCGAATCTGATCGTCAAATCGAAGTCGATGACGAGTGAGGAGATTCAGCTCAATGAGCGTCTGGCTCACAATGAGTTGGAGGCGGTTGAAACGGATTTAGGCGAATACATTCTGCAGCTCGCCGGACAGCGCCCGTTCCACATCGTGGCCCCCGCGATCCACATGACGCGTCACGATGTAGCGGATATTTTTACCGAAAAGCTGGGTGTCGCGCACGATACAGTAATCGAAAATCAGGCGATGACGGCCAGGCGCGTGCTCCGCGAAAAATTCCTTACGGCCGGTATCGGCATCACCGGCGCCAATTTTCTGTTGGCCGATTCGGGGGCCGTCGTCATTGTTGAAAATGAAGGCAACGCGAGGCTGACGCACTCGGCGCCGAAGATTCACATCGCCATTGCCGGGATCGAAAAGCTGATTCCGCGGACACGCGACCTGGCCGTTTTCCTGGACCTTCTCGGGCGCAGCGCCTCCGGGCAGACGCTGACGAGTTATACCTCCATCGTTACGGGTCCGCGCCGGAAGGGGGAGCTCGACGGCCCGGAGGAGTTCTATCTGGTGCTGCTGGACGCCGGGCGCACCAAACTTCTGGCCGACCCCGATCAGCGCGAATCGCTCCAATGTATTCGCTGCGGCGCTTGTCTGAATGCCTGTCCGGTTTACCGTAAGATCGGCGGCCATAACTATCCGTGGGTATACTCCGGCCCAATCGGCAAGGTGATTACGCCGGCGCTGCAGGGCAAGGAAAACAACGCATGGCTGCCATTCGCGTCCTCGCTCTGCGGCGCCTGCGGGGAAGTGTGTCCCGTCAAAATCGATATTCCCGGACTGCTGATCAAACTGCGCAAGGAGTTGGTGCGGTCCGATCCGGCTGACCGGAGCGCGTTCCGTGTGTGGGCTTGGCTTATGCGGCGGCCCGTAATGTACGGGCTGGCGGGAAGAATCGGGCGGACGTTACTCAGGCGGATGCCACTTGGTTTCAACTTCGGCCCGTTGGCGGCGTGGCGGAGCGAACGCGATTTTCCGGCCGCGCCGTCGAAGTCCTTCCGCGATTGCTGGAAGGAGCGCAAAAAATAATGGATTCCCGCGAAGTCATTCTGGAACGCGTCCGCAGGGCATTAGGCCGCAAGCCGGGTCAAAAGCCGCTGCCCCCGCCGGAGCCGCTCCTTCGTGTTTCGTATCGATCTCCGGCCGCCCGGCTCGCGCTTTTCCGGTCGCGACTGTTGGGCACGGTAACCGTTGTCCCGGAGTACTCGGGCGTTTACGCCGTTGTCGAAAAACTGCTCGACGGGCAGACGGCGGTCGCATCGGGCCACCCGTACCTCCGAGCCTGCGAACTCGGAAAACTGGCCGGTGTTTTCACCGATCCGGAGGAATTGCGAAACGCCTGCGCCACCGCCGGCGCCGGAATCACCAGCGCCTATTGCCTGCTGGCCGAAACGGGAACCATTGTTCTTCGCGCTTGTCCTGACGAGCCCCGGCTCATCTCGCTCCTGCCGCCGGTTCACATCGCCGTAGTCCCCCAGGACCGGCTGCTTACGAATCTGGACGAGATGCTTTCCATGACTCCCCGGCCCGTCGACGAAGACTCGAGCGCGATGGTATTGATCACCGGCCCCAGCCGAACCGGGGACATTGAACAATTCCTGGTTCGCGGCGTTCATGGTCCAGGCGAGGTCCATGTGGTTATCGTCCAGGGAAAGACTCCCCCGTTATGAGTCGAATTCTGGGACTTCTGTTGGCGATTCCCGTATGGAGCCAGGCGCTGGAAATGGCTGTTGGCGGCGGCGTTTCGCGGCTGACGAATGGCGGTCTGGGAAAGGTGGACGCGGCTTCCGCACAGCAGAATGACTATAGTCTAAAGGGCGGATTCCGGTTGGTCATGCGGATGACTATGAATTCGGGAGACTTCAAAGGTCATGAAACTGGGTATGCCTACAACCGGACGCAGCTCGTTCAAAACGGCTTTGGCTTTTCCTCGCAAACCGGCATGGCGATTCACCAGGGGTTTTACAACTACCTGCTATACCCCACACGGGAAGGCTCCCGCATTCGACCCTTCGCGGCGGGCGGCGTTCATTTTGCCAATTACGTCCCGCCGGGCGCTTCGGCCACCAGCGGGGGCGGCAGCACCAAATTTGGCGTGAATTATGGCGGCGGGATCAAGATTCGCGTGTCCGAGCGATTTTTATTGCGATTCGACGCCCGGCAGTTCCTGAATCCGAAGCCGTTCGGGCTGATCAATCCCGGCGGCTGGATTCGCATGAACGAGTACTCCACCTCACTGGCCTTCGTACTTTAGCTGCCGGCCGTCAGCATAGCGCCGCGGCGTTTTTCGTCCACTATTCCAAATACATCCGCTTCGTTCGAACGCGGATTAGAGGCGTCGTAGGCGGCCAGAATCGGCTTTCCAACCGGCCACTTCCTCAACTGCGCCGCGTTCATCTCCGGCGATTTGCCCTCGTACCAGCGTGCGTTCGGCCCGCGGAACGCGTAGATGAATCGGCCCGTTTGTTTCCCAGGCTCCAGGGCGGAGTCCCGCACTTCAGTCTGCACTAGCGTACCTGACTTGAACAGTGTGAGAGTTCTTGCCGTTTGGAGCGCCCGATGGCCGAGAAAGAAAACCCCGGTCAGACACAGGATCGAGCCGGCCGCCGCCATCCCCATGTACAGCCGTTTTTCGTTATGCGCGGTCACCACATCGCCCAATTCCGCTAACTGCGGATAGCGCAAGTCATAGATGAGACTCACCTTTCCAACCGAGCGCAGGCCGGACTCCAGACGCGAAGCCACTTTGATCTGTTGCTTGTGGAGCACACCGGCTTCAGCTATGTATTCGACATCGAGCAGCAGATCATCGCCATCCGGCGTAATCCGCAGGACACGACCGTCGACTGTGCGCAAGTTCTCGGCGAACGCCGCCGCATCCTGATTCCACAGCCAACCTTGCAGTCCCACGATTGACCCAGCCAGCATCGGAAGCAGCCCGAATATCAGCAAGCGCCGACTAGCCAACATCCAGTAATTGAGCATTGACGTCATGAATGAGGATTCGTCCACTCTATTCTCTCATGTCACGCAGATCAACACGAATTGGATTCCAACAGCGATTCCGCAACCAACCGCGAAGACGCGAGCAAATCCTCTGAAACCGATTTGTTCTTGCGGATGGATGGCTTCACGTTCCGGGAAACGAAGGCAAGATGGATCATGAGTGTTAGAAACGCAATGAGCAAGAATGAGCGCAACCGGTTTCGAGCCACTCGCCGTCAGGGAGTGTGTTCGGCCAGAATCCCCAATGCTGTTTAGGACGCGCTAGCGGGACTTTGGCAAAACCAAGGCCATTTTCTTTGCGAGAGGGCTGTAAGCTAGATCCAGGCACGATTCTCCGGTTAGATGAAACAAGCGTCAAGAGTGGCGGCGAGAGCGTAGATCCGCCACGGTCGTGCGTGACCCCGGCCGCGAGCTAGTTGTCGCAGAGCTACGAGTTTCGCCTCCTCGCTGTTTGGTGTGGGTAAGGACGGGCGTGGTGATGGGAATTTGTGGAATGATGAATACGTCATCGCGTCAGAGGCCGCTGGATTAGACGGCGCTAACTCAATATCTGTTTAATGAGCCGACCGCCAAGGTCGGTGAGGCGGCGATTGCGTCCGGCGAAGTAGTAAGTGAGCCGCATGTCGTTGAGGCCCATCAAGTGCAGGATGGTGGCGTGGACATCGTGCATGTGATAAATGTCTTCGACGGCTTTGTGGCCGATGTCGTCGGTGGTTCCGATGATAGATCCGCCTTGCGCGCCGCCGCCGGCGAACCACATGCTTTGGCAGCGGGTGTTGTGATCGCGGCCCGGTATTTCCTGTTCACCGGGGGTGTCGGGAGTGCGGCCGAATTCGCCCATGCAGACAACTAGCGTCTTCGACAGCATCCCGCGCTGCTTGAGGTCGTTGAGCAGGGCGGCAATGGGCTTGTCGGTTTCGCCGGCGTTTTTTTCGTGATTTTTCTTGATGTCGCCGTGGGCGTCCCAGCTTTGGGATGGCGTGAACACTTCGACGAAACGGACACCGGCTTCCACGAGTTTGCGGGCCATCAGGCAGCGGCGGCCGAAGGAGGCGGTGATGGGATCGTTGAGGCCATAGGCCTCCTTGACGGCGTCGGGCTCGCTATCGATGGAGAGGACGCGGGGAACTTCGAGTTGCATGCGGTAGGCGAGTTCGTAGGAGTCGATGCGGGCTTGGAGGTCGGGGTTGTCGGGGCGCTCCTGCTGGAAGGCGGAGTTGATGCCGCGGAGAGCAACGCGCTCGGCTTCGATGAGTTTGGGATCGACGTTTGACGGGGAGGCGAGGTCGCGGATAGGCTCGCTGGCGGCGCGCAGCACGGTACCCTGGAACTCAGCAGGGAGGTAGCCGCTGCCCCATTGCTGGGCGCCGCTGAAAGGGATGGACCGGAAGTCCGGCATCGCAACGAAGGCTGGGAGGTTTTTGTTGGCGGTGCCGAGGCCGTAAGTAACCCAGGCGCCCACAGAAGGGTTGCCGGGGATGATGAAGCCGGTGTTCATTTGGAAGACGGCGGCCGGGTGGTTGCCGTTATCCGATTGGACGCTGCGGACGATGGCCAGATCGTCAACGCATTGGGCGGTGTGGGGCAGAAGATTGGAGACTTCGCGGCCGGATTGGCCGTATTTCTTGAAGGTAAAAGGGCTGGCGACGAATTTGCGGGGCTTGGCGAAGAGGTTGGGTTGATCGGTCTTCTTTTCTTTCGACCAGTCCATAATCTTGCCGTTCAATTCGATGAGTTTGGGCTTGGGGTCGAAAGTATCGATCTGGCTGACGCCGCCCAACATGCCGAGGAAAATGCAGGCGTCGGCTTTGGCCTGGTGGTGAGGGCGTTTATCCGCGGCCAGTAACTGGCCGAGCGCGGCGCTGCCGAGACCAAAGGCTGATTGATAGATCCATTGACGGCGGTTCATGGCAGGTTACTCCACGTAAAGGAATTCGTTGAGATTGAAGAGCACGGCGGCCAGCGAGGCGAGGCTCTTGTTTGCGAGGGATGCGGCAGTCTGCCGTTCGGTTTCGGTTGGCGGGCGGGAGAGGGCGAGCCAGAAGGCCTCGTTGACCGGGTCGGCTGCTTTTTCGAGTCTGGTGGCGAAATGTGTGGCTTCGGTGCGGGTGAGCGCGCCGTTGAGAAGCGTCAGCGCTTGCGGGGCGACGATAGTGGTTAAGCGGCGCGCGCAGGAGGTGCTGAGGTTGGGCGCGTCGAAGAGTTCGGCCATGGGCATGATGACGCTTCGGCGTTGAATGAGATAGACGCTGCGGCGGCGCTGTTCTTCTTCGGACGACGGGTACCATTTGAAGAATTCGAAGCCTTGCGCAACGTCTTCTGGGACGTCGAATAGGACGGGCGGGCCGCCGGGGACGGGGTTTAAGCGGCCGCTGACGGCGAGGATGGAATCGCGCAGGACTTCGGCGTCAAGGCGTTGCCAGTTCATGCGCCAAAGGAGGCGGTTGCCGGGATCGTTGAAGGCGTATTCCTTCTGGGCTGGGTGATGGCTCGACTGGCGGTAGGCGGCGGAGGTGAGCATCAGTTTGTGCATGGATTTGATGCTCCATTTGCGTTCGATGAACTGGGTGGCGAGCCAATCGAGGAGTTCCGGGTGGGTGGGCGGTTCGCCGTTGCGGCCGAAGTCGCTGGGGGTGCGGACGAGGCCTTCGCCGAAGTGGCGTTGCCAGAGGCGATTGACGATCACGCGGGCAGTGAAGGGATTCTCATCGGAGGCGATCCATTCGGCGAGGGCGAGGCGGCGGCCGTTGCTGCCGCCGGCGAACGGAATTTCGGCGGGTGTGGTCTTGAAGAGGAATCCGGGTTCGACTTTTTCAGCCCGGGCGATCAGGTCGCCGCCGATGAGGACGTGGGTATCGGGGACGTCGGGCGCGGCGGGCGGGGCGACGTCTTTCACGGCGTAGGCGAGGGCTTGATAGCGGCGGGCGAGTTCCTGCTCGCGCTGCATCTTGTCGCGGGTGTCGAAGTAATTCTTGAGCGGCTGACGCCATTCGGGCTCTTTGACGAGAGGGAGATCCTGATCGAGGAAGAAGAGGTTTTTCGTGTTGAGTTTGCCGAGGAATTGTTTGACTTTGGCGTCGTCTTCCTTGACTTGGAAGAGCGACATGTACTTCTGCTTGAGAGCTTCGCGCTGGCGGTCGAGTTCGGCTTGGGCGGCTTCGGATTCGTCGTCATGCAGGCGCTGTTGGCGCTTCATTTCCTTGGGGTTTTCGACGGTGCCGTGGGCGATGGGAAGGTCGGCCGTGGCGGTGCCGGCGAAGAAGGCTTGCAGACGGTAGTAGTCGCGGTGTTTAATGGGGTCGTATTTATGATCGTGGCACTGCGCGCAGCCGGTGGTGAGGCCGAGGAAGACGCTCCCTACCGTGCCGGTGACGTCATTGAGGAAGTCCTGCCGGAGCTGCTTTTTGGAGTTGGCGTCGGCTTCCCAGGGGGCGAAGCGGAGGAAGCCGAGAGCGACGATTCGGTCAGGCTGAGGACCGGTGCCTTTGCCGCGGTATTCGTCGCCGGCGATCTGTTCCTGGATGAATTGATCGTATGGTTTATCGTTATTAAAAGAGCGAATTACATAGTCGCGGTAGCGCCAGGCGGTGGGGCGTTCCCCGTCGATGGCGAAGCCGTCGGACTCGGCGTAGCGGACAAGATCGAGCCAATGGCGGCCCCAGCGCTCGCCGTAGCGGGGATCGGCGAGGAGTTTGTCGATCTGCTTTTCGTAGGCTTGGGGATCGGGGTCGGCGAGGAAAGATTTTATTTCTTCGGGGGTGGGCGGGATTCCGATGAGATCGAAAAAGATGCGGCGGAGGAGGGTGCGGCGGTTGGCTACGGGTGCGGGGGTGAGGGATTGACTTTCGAGTTTGGCGAGGATGAAGGCATCGACGGGATTGCGGGGCCAAGCGGTGTTTTTGGTTTTTGGCGGGGCGGATTGTGCCGGGTTTTGGAGGAGCCAGGACCAGTGTTCGTCGATGATTGGAGCTTGGGTTGGGATGCTTTGGATAGCGGATTTGAATTCGGCGATGACAGAGGCGGGGAGTTCGGCGCCGAGCGGCATGCGGGGCGTTTTTTCGCCGGTGATGTGGGGGAGGATGAGTGCGAGCGCGGGGCCGTGTTTGCCGCCTTTGCTCAGCGATTCCATGGAATTGACGCTGAGTCCGCCTTGTGTTTGCGTGCCGCCGTGGCAACTGCCGCAGTGTTGGGACAATAGAGGGAGCAAGCGGCCATCGGCCGCGGCAAGCGCTGTGATGCTGAGGTAGAGCCAGAACCGCATGTGTAGATTATGGCGCGGTTCTGGCGTTTAGCGCCAGCCCATTTCCATAAAGTCCCATAGCGCGGATCGCCAAGTCCACCATCCACGTCTTCGCCTCATGCGGCTTCATTCCCCAGCCGATCCAATTCGTCAACATCGATATGCGCCTGACTGAGGAATCCGGCCGATTCAAGACGGCGCTTGACCTCGCGGAAGGGCTGCGGATTAAGCCGCCCGAACCTCAACCATTCGAATCCGAGGCGGCGCTTTGCATGGGCCGACCCAGGCTTCGTCTTCCGATTCACCCTGCCGCAAAGGGGCGCTTCATAGATGCCATTCTTCCATAACTTATTGACGGCCGGGAAGCATGTAACGCGCCTTGGCGTATTTGAGAAATACATACAGCGCGCCCATCCACGCAATTGCCAACCCTTCAGCGCCGTCCCGGAACCCGCGTTTGAGGAAAAACGTCCGGTTGAACTCCCACCACGGTTTGAAGAAAAGCTGCGACAACGATATTTTGGCCCGCTGTTCCACCAACTGCTCGGCCGCTAGCGTCGTGTAACGGTCCATCGTCCGCAGGTGCTCCGATAGCGACTGGCAAGTGAAGTGGAGCAGAGGCCCTTCGAAGGCCTCAACCTTCCCTTTCACGGCAAGGCCCTCGTGGACAAACTTGCCTTCCCACTGCGCGCCGCGGCGGTCGTATAACCGTACTTTCCGGTCTGGATGCCAGCCGGAATGCAGAATCCAACGGCCCAGATACTGCGCCAGCCGGGGCATGGTGTAGGCGTCCGCGTTCGGGCCATTTTTTTTCAACTGCCAGATCTCGGCTTCCAGCATTTCGCTTACGGCCTCGTCGGCGTCAATCGAAAGGATCCAATCGTGCTTTGCCTGATCTGCCGCCCAGTTTTTCTGATCGGCGTAACCGATCCAGTTACGATCCAGAATACGCGCGCCGAGTTTTCCGGCGATCTCCACGGTGCGGTCGCTGGACCCGCTGTCGACAACCAGGATTTCGTCGGCGCATCGCAGGCTCTCAATGGCGCGGGCAATGTTGCGCTCTTCGTTGTAGGTGATGATTGTCGCCGAGATCTTCACATGCGCCTCACAAATACACGGACCCGCGCACCGGCACGGGCGTAAACGATAATGCCAGAATAAGCAAAGCCACGGTGGCCACGCGCACGCGGCCCGCGCCCACTGGGCTTTCATCGACAATCGGCGGATGGCGCAAGCCGGTCCACAAGAAAAATCCGGCCCACAAAATCCATCCGAGCCAGCCGAAGATAGCGCCTATCGCGGCCAGCGCGACGGCAAAAATCTGCGACAGCCGCCGGTGCTGTTTGCCAAAGAATGCGTACAGGATGTGGCCGCCGTCCAACTGGCCGATCGGCAGCAGATTGAGCGCCGTCGCCAGCAGCCCGACCCACGCCGCCCGCGCCACCGGATGCAGATACAGATCCGCGGAGGCGACGCCCGGAAATACGAGCTTTGCGGCCAGCCAGAGCAGCAGCGGAGAGCCGAAGACAATATCGCCCTGCTCGGCGATTCCCGGAACTGTTTTTGAATACGCCAATCCGACGCCCAGCGCCGGGAGCAGGAAAGCAAATCCGGCCAGGGGTCCCGCCACGCCAACGTCAAAAAGTTCGCGGCGTGAAAAAATCGGTGCGCGGATTTGAATGAACGCGCCAAAGGTGCCGATCAATGTCGGCGCCGGGAGGAAGTATGGCAGGGACGCGTCGATGCGGTGAAACCGGCACGCCCAGAAATGGCCCAGTTCATGGGCGAGCAGGATCGTCAACAGCGTCAGCGAAAACGGAAGCCCGGCGAGCAGCAACTCCGGCGTGTCCCAGATTGCGAGGAAGAAACTGAGATCTTCGTCGATGACAAAAGCAGGCCGGTTGGCATCAAAATTGGCAGCCAGCCGCGAACCAACGATAGTCGTTGTCAAGGCGGTCAACAGGAGGAGCAGCCCGTGCAGCCACCACCGCTGGCCCGAACGGGGACGCTGCCGCCGGGCGTCCATTTCCGCTCCCATTACTGCAACTGCTGGAGTTCTTTCCCGGGCTTAAACCGCACGGCTTTGCCTGGCGGAATGGCCACTTCGGCACCGGTCCGCGGATTGCGGCCGATCCCGGTTTTGCGCGGACGAACGTTGAAGATGCCAAACCCGCGCAGTTCAATCCGGTCACCGTTGGCCAAAGCTTTCTTCATACTCTCGAAGACGGTCTCCACGGCCATCTCTGCTTTGGTCTTCGTAATGCCCGTGCGATTGACGACTTCATTGATGATGTCGAGTTTGATCATCCCCGCCTCCTCCGCGTTAGCTCAAAACCAATGATAAGATTAGGCTTACGGTTCTGTCAAGCCGCCCATGCCTGATCCCTTCGACCCAGCCCAGTTTCGACGCGCCTGCGCCCGCTTTGCCACCGGAGTTACGGTTTCAACGGCGCTCGCCCGCGATGGCACGCCGCACGGTTTCACCGCAAACTCGTTTACCAGTGTTTCTATCGAACCGCCGCTGGTGTTGATCTGCGTTGATCACCGCGCTAACGTGCATCGTTACTTTGAACAAGCCACGCACTTCGGTGTCAACATTCTGGCTGAAGACCAGGAGGCTCTTTCGGTGCGATTTGCTGAACGCGGGCTCGACCGGTTTGAGGGGATCGACTGGCATTCCGGCGCCAGCGGCGTGCCAATGCTGGGCGGCGCGTTGGCGCGTTTTGAATGCGCGACGAGGCAAACTATCGCCGCGGGGGATCACACGATTATTCTCGGCGAAGTGATCCACGCGGAATGGCAGGAGGGCGCCCCGCTGCTCTACTTTGCCAGCGGCTACCATATTGCTCAGCCCTGGAAGCGGGAATAACACCTGTGCAAGCGGCGCGCAGGGGTGCCGCCTGCAGGCCGTCACTGGTGAAACATTTCGGCTATAGTAGAACCAGACAAAGGACAAAATGCCAACCTCCAACAAGCATGAACATCCGGCCCGGGCCGCGGTGCCGCAAGAGTCGATGCGCGCGGACGCGCTGGTTCATCTTTTGGAAAAGTGGATGCAGGGCGACCAGACCGAGCAGCGGGAGACCTTTGAAGTACTACGCCACGCCCTGGATGAAGATCGGCCTCGTGACTATAAGCTCTTTTCATGATCGTCCTGCTGGATGCCGGTCCGTTAGGAATGATCACGAACCCGCGAAGCTCCCCGGAGAACGAAGCGTGCAAGAACTGGCTCGCGTCCATTGCTTCGAGAGGACGAGACGTCATGATTCCGGAGATCGCCGACTACGAAGTGCGACGCGAATTGCTTAGAGCCGGGAAAGAGCAAGGGATCAAGCGTCTCGACGCGTTGAAGAGTCTGCTCGCGTACGCTCCAATCACAACGCCAGTCATGCTCCGGGCGGCGGCGTTCTGGGCGTCGGCACGCAAGATGGGCCGACAATCAGCAGATGATACCTCACTGGACGCCGACATGATTCTCGCTGCGCAAGCCGCAACTCTTGGTGATCGTGACGATGTAGTGATCGCCACGACGAACGTTCGCCATTTGGCCTTGTTCGCTTCGGCCCGCGCCTGGCGCGAGATCTCCTAGCGGGACTTTCGCAAAACCTGGCGTGTTTTTTTCGTAGAGCAGGCTTAAAGTACATGTCGAAGACCTCTGAATCCCCGGCCGCACCTTTCCTGGTTTGGAATAAAAAGGTTGCCGGGCAAGGATATCGCTGCGTCCGGAACCATCGTTACATCGTCGAAGCGAATCGTATGGCAGTGTGCGCTTTCTGCCTGACCGAGTTGTTTGCCATCTGCAATCAGCCGTTGCTTCGCGAACACTCGGCGAATGGCATCACAACGGCGTCACGGTTTGGGATGATCGGTTGTGCGCCCCCCGATGACAGTTCGTATGTCGAGGAAGTGAGAATCCACAAACCGAAGAGTGGCAGCTTCGCCGCCGAACTGAAGCGGGACGCGCGGAGCGGGAGCAGCGACAATTGCATCGCTTACGCGCTGGCTCGCGGTTTCGTCGCGTTTCACGAACTCCTTGTACTTCGCCGCGCATACCGGGCACAGCGCCAGGTATAGTGGTTGGAGTTCCTTCGAGAGTGTGCTGAGCGCCTCAACGGCCTCAAAGTAATACTGGCCGTCGCGCTTCTTGAACGGCATCTCCTTCTCACAGATTTGGCAAACCATCTGGCCGGACGGATTTGTATAAAGCTCCAGAAGCAATGCGCTAGGGTCTTGCGCGGGCTCGGAGGTGCGCACGCTCCTGTGTCGATCCTCGTAGGTTTTTTCGGGTGCTGTCTCTGCGTCACGAGAAACATGCTCGGATCTGCGCTGCGGGTTCGGCGTGGGGCGAGAGGGGAACTCTGGCTTATTGGCCTTGGCGTCGATCCACTTGCGCACTTGGGCGCACAGATCTTGGTCGTTCGCTAGTTGTTTGGCGAGCGTGAGCATTTCGACATCAACACCAGCTTTTCTCGCCAGCGCGGCCACCTCGTCGACCTTCATCTGCAGGCGCGAAGCGAGCACCTCGTCGCGGGAGAACACTTCAGGCAGGTCGTCGAGTGAAAGAGTGGCAGGCTTGACGAACCGCCCATCGTGCGGCAGCCAGGCACAATCGGAGAGGGCCTTGCCCATCTTGGAGTAGGAGTTCCCGGACTTCTTATTCCTGAAGTCCTTGTAGCTCGATTTCTCAACGACTCCCTGTACCTGCCGGTTATGCGGGCGGGCGATCTTCTCCCACACGTAGACGGACCGTTGGGCTGTCGGATGCGAAACGGCGTGCCGAAGCCCGTCGACGTCGAAGTCGGGGTCAAAGCGGTCAATGCCGCGTTCGTGGGAACCATGATTCGCAGAAAGTATCGCGTGTCCTTGCTGGTCGATAAATGGACCGGATGTTTGAATTCGGATGGTCCGCGCGACCCCGAGTTGCTCCAGGCATTCGGCCAGATCTTTTGGATAGTCGGCGCTGAGAAACCACGCAGCAGGATTGTCGGCAAAGTACATCGCCAGGTCGTCGCTCTCGTAGTAAACCTCGCCGGGCTTCCGATACGAATCGGTCCGCGATACGGCATTCCGAGAACGGACTATCGGACTTTCGCAGGCGAGGTCCATGAGTTCGGAACGTTTCTCCGAAGAAACGTTCCGAAGCGTAAGCGCCGCGCTCAGTTGGCGAATGTGCCTTTCGTTTTCGCCGTTCTCCACTGGCGAGCCTTCGGCGCGATACCTGGGCAAAATCTTCTCCCTGAAATCAGCGAAAACGTCGAAATCATCGATCCCCAATTTCTTGAGAAACGCGCGTGTAGTCTCGTTCTCCAAGAACACGGACTTCACGAGCGGAACGTCATCGTAGTGGGCTTGGGAGGAAAGGTATGCCGCGGGGCCACTCGAAAAAGAAAGCGGTGAAACGTGAGTGCCGTCCTGCAGCCGGACGATGGGCAAGTACTTCACGCGCCAGAGGAGCGCTTTTTGTCCGTCGAGGAAATTGCAGAGTCGGATCATCCAGTCATCCGATCTTGATTCAAGAAACGGTTTGGTCAACCTCTGAATCACAGTCTCCGGAGTCAATTCCTCGACTCCGAGTGTTTCACGGAAATATTCGTGAAGATCTGGCGTTCCATCCGAAGTGATCTCGGCGCTTACCCATAGCAGCGGGACTGGGGACGTAAGCAGACTGGCCAAAGCCGCGGGGTCAAATAGTTCCCTGAGACCGCTGCCGCGGGCAAGCTTCGCATGAGACGCGCTCACAAATGTGCCGTCTACGGTCGGGATAAGAGCCTGACTCTCCAGCACATCAGACACCGCGTCGAAGATAGGCCGGAACATGCTATCAGGCGGGAAATCAGACGAACGGATCGGCATTGTCTCAAGAGCGCCCACCGTCAACAAGCCAAGTTCTCGAAGCTGGCATAATGTCGAAGCCACGAGGGCGGCGGTCGCCGCGATGAGTGTTCCATTCCAACCGTCGTCCTTGGGAACATTATCCCGAGCCGGTGTTGTCCGGTAAGGCCCTTGGATGAGATGGCCCAGACGGGTAGGCTTTTCGGTCGGGAAGAAGACGCTCAGATTGGAGTCGTTCACCGGGAAGATAGCCTCTCTGCCGGTTTTGTTATCCCGGACGACGTTGAATGCGGCTTCGACGCGGAGGGGATTCTGAGAGGCTTCGTTGAAAACGGGAGCTTCAAGAATTAGCCATGTCTCCTCCTCCTTTTGGCCTGCGGTTTCACCGATGACTGCCACGCGTCGCGCTGGGCCGTAAGGTGTCTCCTGACGGACGTAGCAGCCGGTCGCTCCGTCGGGCGAGGACCACTCGATGTCGCGGATGTGTCGCAGGAAAAGCATCGTCCTGGATTTGAGGTTCGCTAGTCGCTGCGCGATCTCGCCGCGGGCTACCTCCGGAGCGAGGTCGGGCCGATTGAACGGCAAAGTGAAGAGCGTCGTCCAGGGTGCCGGAATATCCACTGAATTAGCCGTCTGGGGGCGAATATAATTCTCAATAGCGAAGTGTTCGTCCCCGCAATGAATCTCAGGGCGGAGCGTAAACGCGTATACCGACTTGAACCCGATGCCAAACTTGCCAATTTGCGTCAGGTCGTTCCCTTTCGTTCCCTCAGCTATCCCGCATACGCCCCTGACATCTTTCTCGTTGAACAGACGGCCATCGTGCCAAACCTCTAGCCGGTCGGTCTTGAGGTCGAACTTTACGCGTGTAGCATGGGCATCCTCCGCGTTCTGCAGCAACTCGAAGATGAAGTGCGTGCGCTCGGAATAGAGACGCGATAGGAACGCGAGGTGCCTCGTGCCTTTCCCATACTCGTCAAGGTTTTCCCTGCAAATTTTTGCGTAATCGCGCGGCATAGGCAATCTATTGCCTCACCCGGATGATCCCAAACGCGACGACCTGTGCTTGCACGTCGGTGACGGTCTTGGCACGATTTACTTCCTCAACCCGCCGTGCGTGATCAGATGCAGCACGGTCGATCTGAGCCTGGTGCATCCTCCTGATGCGGTCGTCGATGGCCTTGGCTAGTTGCTCACCTAACAGTGCCAGCCTCGCTGCGTGGCTGGATTCGAGGCTGGCGAGCCGGAATGAGGCTCGCTTTGCTGTTTCCTCACGATGGCGGTCACGGGCGGAGGACCACAGGCCGTAGTGCGCAGCTTCCAGTTGTTCGAGGACTGATGAAGTCGGGGTCTCCGCAGGAGTGACGGCCAGTGGTTCTGCACTTGAGAGAAGAGGGGCAAAACTCGTCCGAAGGCGCTCATCAAGCGTAATCGGCTGCAACTGCGAGTCCTCTTGGAGACCGAGAAACCGCCACTGGTAGATTGCGAACGGATAATCGCTCGGCGGAACGAGGTTGGAGCACACCTGGCAGGCGGTGACGGCCCGTTCCCGATGTGCGAAGCGGATCGCAGCTTGCCGTACCAGCGGATGTACCGGTGAAAGCAGAGCGGCATCCGGGGTTTCCGTCGCGGCCATGGGATCAAACGTGACACGAAGGTGTGGATTGTTGCCCTTCAGCCAGTTTTCCCAGTCCCTGTGCGTCACCGCGGTCGATCGCGGCAGCTTGCCAAAATCCGCAAGGAGGAGGTTGCGGGTTTCCTGATTGAGGCGCATAGTCTTTGCAGCCTTCTCGCCCAGAAGGTTGATCTGTTCCCCTCCGCCCAACGCGGCGAGGTAACTGCGGACGAGATTTTCCAAGAGCACCGGCGAGAGCCAGCGGCTCGACGCGTCTCGGAGTTCCTCCTCCGCGAACACCACTGGGACTCGAAGCGCAAATAGCTCGGCTTGTCGAGCCTCCAGATCTTGCTGCTCGCGGATCAGCCCAACTTCGTTATCTGCCAATTGCTGGAGCTTCTCGCGGCGTTCTTCATCTGTGAGTGTGAAATCCTCAGCGATGCTCCGTAGCACTTTCGTCATATTTCCAAGGATTTCGTCGCTCGCGCCGATCTCGCGGTCGAAGATGCCAATTCTAAGGAGGCAGCGCTCATAAATGTCAGCGTCGACCGTACCTGGCGTGATGAAGTTGACGATGCGAACCTTCTCGCTCTTTTGGCCGCGACGGTCAATACGGCCAATACGCTGTTCGATGCGCATTGGATTCCAGGGGAGGTCGTAATTGACGATGCAGTCGCAGAACTGGTAGTCGAGACCTTCGCTGCCGACTTCCGAGAATAAGAGGACGTCGATTGCCTCGGGATGCTCGCTCTCGAGTTGGAAGCGCCGCCGCATGTCGATGCGATCCTCGTCGGGGACGTCTCCATGCACGAGGCCTACACGCGCTCCTTCGCCTTCGAGGCCATCCAGAAGGTACGAAAGAGTATGCCGGAAACTGCTGAAGACCATGAGCCGGCGGTTCGGCATCGCGACCTTTTCCCTTGCTACCTGCTTTAGCTTCTCGATCTTTGGATCGTAGGGGTCAAGCGCTTCCGCCTGGCGAAGAACGTCGGCGATTTTGGCTTCGATTACGCCGCCGATGGTCTCAGACGGATCGAACTCTGGCGTGTCCGCCTCGACCCCACTGAGATCCACGAGACGTCGCGTGAGGATTCCGCGGAGTAGCGGGACGAGCCCGTACAGGCAACTCGCAGCCTGCCGCCGGATCATTGTCATCAGAAACTTTACATTGGCAGTCGGGTGTAAAGCAGTCAGGATGAGCGCCTGCGTGGCGAGCAGGTCGTCATGGAGCTTTCGCTGCGCCGTCGTGAACTCGACTGTTATGGTGTCGGGCTTCCGCACGGTAAAATCCCCAATATCTCGGCGCTTGGTCCGGTTGATGATCCCGGAAAGAGTGTGCATCTGCTCGATCTGCCGGATCACACTTATCCGTTCAAGCTGCGATATCTCGGGTCGTCGAAGGGTGTCCATGACCCCATCGAAAGTGGGATCTCCCTGAATAGTGAGGATACCCCACGGCGTCCGCGCCGCCTGCTCAAGCTGAGAACTTGCCGCTTGCGGCCATCCTTCCCGCGCCGACCGGGCTAATGCGGCTGCCGCATTGATGGCCGGGTTCGGTGCTGTCATGACCTCGAACGTGTGGAAGTCGCGGACAAGATCCGGGCGCAGAAGGTTGAGCAGCACGTAGAGGTCGTTACTGCTCATCTCCAGAGGCGTCGCGGTGAGGAACACGACCGCGTCGGCGTTGTCGCAGAAAAGGCGTACGCACCGGTGCGCATAGGTCTCGGGGTTCCTTACGTGTTGGGCTTCGTCCACAATGACGAGGTCGAACCGTGGGAACGGACTCAGGTCCACCAATCCCTTTCGGCGTCGCTTGGCGCCATCGCGCGAGCCGAAGAGGAGTTCCTCGTCAAGGAGAGAGTACGGGAGGATTGTCTTCGAGAATTGTTCAGGCCACACGCCGTCAAGGTCCGTCTCGTTGACGCAGTAGCGGAGCTTGTCGCCGTCCACGGGAATGAAACGCTCGTCGAAACGCTTCATTTCCAACTCCCACTTCCGCTCCGTGATGAGCGGCTTTGGGCAGATAACGAGAACGCGCTGAACGTCTGCCCGCGCCTGGAGTTCTTTGAGAACCAGCCCAGCCTCGATTGTCTTTCCAACACCAACACCGTCGGCGATGAGGAGTCGCGGACGCTCGGCGCGGATTAGTTTCAATACCGGGCGGAATTGGTATGGTACGCAGTCGATGCGCGCGGCATTTAGCGAGTAGACGATCGATGTGCTGGGGTGGCGTATTTGGAGGGCCGAAAGATACGCGTCGAACTCGTTGAGCGAGATAGACTCCAGTCCACCGGAGATATCCGCAGCCTGAAGCTGTGATTCATAGAAGGTAGCGACCGCACCGTTCTGGAAAACCGAGTATCGGGCTTCGGGTTGGCCTGGGTACACGCCGACCACCGCACCGGTAGTGGTGGGATTCGACTTCAGGGAAATCACCTGACCAACAGTGAAAGCTGTAGGCGGCAACGGCATGGGGGCCTCAGATGCAGACACCGTCGGTCCTCCAACAGCAACTAGCGAAGCGCCCTTTAGCCGCTTTACCTCGCTAAGGAGTTCCTCGTCGGCATTGATCGACACAAGGAAGCGCTGCAAAGTGTCAAGGTCGCGGTAGACGTCATCCTCGCTGAAGTCGGCAGCGGCGGCGTGTGCCCATCGGTCCCGCACGGTTCGCATTTCTTTGAGGTAGTGCCTCGACTCACTCGGGAGGACCAGTTTGTCTGCGACGGAATGCCAGTTCGCGTCGAGCACTCTGAGGAGTGCGGCCAGATCCAGCCCGGATAGGGCCGATATGCGTCGCGTCTCAACAGCGCGCCGCTGCTGGAACGACAGGTTCGCAACGACAAGCTCAGCCCACCAGGAGGAAGAGAAGGTTGGGAGAACATCATCGAGGAATCGTCGCACCGCGCGCGCGGCCTGGAGGAGCACACTAGGCACCTGTTCGCCGACAGAGTTTGCCATGCCTTAAACGGCCTCCCCTTCCACCTTCCGCCTAACATCCTTTGCGACGTACTTCTCGGCGGCGTTACGAGCAACCCACGCCAACGAAACTTTTTTCTGCCGCGCGATTTCTTGAAGACTTTTGCAGAGATCGGGCGGAAAGCTGATCGAAGCACGCACCAATGTGCTCTCGGTCTGCACGTTTCTTCTATCTACTTTGCTTTTCTTCATGTGGCGTACCTCAACATGCTCTTCACCACATTACACCACGGCGGTGAAGCTGCAAGTGGCCTTGGCTCTTCAAGTCTCGGACGCTTGAATGCTTGAAGGATTTCGCTACAGAAAGCACGAACACCTGGGCTGGCCTCGCTGGCTTCAGGTCCCCACCGTTCGCGATAGCAAAAACCTTTCCGGCAAAATCCAAACTTTGCGGCGATGGTTTGGGCGGCTCCGGAGGATTTACGGTTGATGCAGGTTTTCGTGTCGGGCGTCGGCCTTTTTCGGTTGAGACTTTGTCTAAGCGTTCGACGCGCTCAACGCGGAGGCAATACAGCTAATCACCAGCGCGCAATTCGTCCAAAAGTTCTGGCTGCGCCGCGTCCCCGCTCCCGGCGGTCTGGAACAGGAACGTAAGGAAGCAGATCAGCGCCGGATTGCCACTACGAACAAGCGTTACGATTCCGTCCAAAACCGGCGGCATGAGATTTGGCGGCAACGCGCGGATGGGCCCGTCCTCGCTCTACTTTGCTCGCGCCAACCACATCGCCCAGCCCCGGAAGCGGGAATAACACCTGTGCAAGCGGCGCGCAGGCGTGCAGGCAAATCACACTTTTCCCGCCAACTTGCACATTTCAGGGAAGATATGTTTACTTTTCTGAGCCTTGACGGGGGCGCGGACGGTGCTAGAATCATAGGTAGCGTGGGATGTCCCATCCACGCGGTAGGAATTTCACTCATGACACTGCGCCGTTACCTGTTAATCCCGTGCGTCATTCTCGGAATCTCGCTGCTCGCCCCGCCGGCTGTGGAGGCGCAGAAAAAGGGCAAGGATGAAGGGCCGCGGGAAACCGTCGCCAAGCCTTTGTCGGAAAAGGAACGAAAGCGTCGCGAAGAGAAGCTCCGCAAGGAGTTGGAAGGGCCCTATCGCAAATGGCTCGGCGAGGATGTGCTCTACATCATCACCGATGAAGAGCGAACCGCTTTCAAGCGCATGTCCACCGACGAAGAACGCGAGCAGTTCATCGAACAGTTCTGGCTGCGGCGCGACCCCTCTCCCGATAGCCAGGAAAACGAGTTTAAGGAAGAGCACTATCGCCGGATCGCCTATACGAACGAGCGTTATGCCTCGGGCATCCCAGGGTGGAAGACGGATCGCGGCCGTATCTACATTACCTTCGGCCCGCCTGATGAAAACGAATCGCACCCCTCCGGCGGCACCTACGAACGGCCGTTTGAAGAAGGCGGCGGCACAACGTCGACCTATCCCTTCGAAAAGTGGCGCTACCGCTGGATCGAGGGTATCGGCTCCGACATCATCATCGAGTTTGTCGACCCCACCATGACCGGCGAATATCGCATGACCATGGACCCTTCGGAAAAGGACGCATTGATGATGGTCCCCAACGCGGGCCTGACGCTGATGGAACAGATGGGGATGTCATCGAAGGCGGATCGCTTC